>DAHUZS010000064.1 GCA_027315045.1 Acidimicrobiaceae bacterium | reverse complement strand
CCCACCGACCCGTGGGTGGTGAACTCGAGGTGCTCGAACCCCCGGTGGAGCCCGCCGGGCGGCGTGGTGCCTACCTGGGCCTGGGCGTTCTCGGCGAAGCGGAGGAAGGGATCGAGGAACGGTTGGAAGTGGGCCTTGCCCACGAGCCCGGTCCGGTAGCCGGCGCCCTGGAGCAGCGCGGCCACAGACGGGGCATCGACCGGAAGGGGGACGCCGTTCATCCACACCCCGTGGGTGCTCGGGTACTGCCCGGTGATGATGGTCGAGCGCGACGGCATGCACACCACCGATTGGGTGTGGGCGCGTTCGAAGCGGATACCCGAAGCGGCCAACGCGTCGACGACCGGGGTGCGGGCCAGGGCGCCGCCGTTGCACCCGAGGGTGTCGTAGCGCTGCTGGTCGGTGGTGATGAGCAGGATGTTGTGTCCCACGCGGTCAGCGACCTCCTCAGTCGGCCGCAACGGGCCGTTGTGGTACTGCCGCCGGTGCGGATGGTGGTGGTGCGGCCGGCTGTCGTGCTGCCGGCCGCACGGTGTCTGGTGGTACCGGGTCGAGCCCGAGCAGTTCGGGAAGGCGCCGGAGCCCGGCGCCGACGGCTCCACCGATCACGAGGGCCAGGGCCCCCGGGTCGGCGTCCGTGCCGGACACGACCAGGCAGGTTCCGTCGTCGAGGTCGAGGACGTCGATCGAGCCGAGGTGCTCGGTGAGCAGCGGGGCTGTGATCCGGTATTGGAGCCGATGGGCGAGCGGATCGACCGTGAGGAGCCGCTCGGGCATGGGCAGCCCGGATCCTGTGACGACTGTCCGGACGCCGCCTTCAACCGTGCACGATTCGATCCCCGGCATCCACTCGGGGAGCCGGAGGGGGTCGCCGACCAGTTCCCAGGCCACCTCGACCGGGCAGGCCAGGCGGACCTGGTGGCGGACGCTCCCACGCGACGAGCGGACGGGGCTCCGGAGCGGGGTGGTCACCGGTGCGGGCCGGGTGGGCCGGACATGTAGGGAGCGTAGTTGTTGTCAGTAATACTGACGAATGCTCGGCGAACCGGACCGGCAGTCGGCGGCGCCCGTCCAGGGTCTCCGACACCGTGCGAACATCATCGTCCCCTAACATCGTCCTCACCGTTCGCACACATCGTGGCGCGCCTACTGGAGGATCCGGACCGTGGGTTCGGCCAGAGTCGAAGGGAACCACCCCATGCACATACCCGTCCGAGCGGCGACCACTGCGGTGATCACCCTGGTGGTAGCCGTTCTTTTGACCTTCGTCGCCGTTTGGGGGGCAGGCCCGGCCACGGCCGCACCCCTCCCCTCCGCCAAGGCGCTCACCCACTTCAACTGCGCTCGTGCTCCGCAGGTGCTCACCCGCATCGAGCGGCTCGAAGCCCGGATCGGCGCCGGCCTGCCCAAGCTCAGCGCGGCGGAGGCCAAGGCGAGAGCAGCCGGCCACACGAAGCGTGAGCATCGGCTCGAGCGTCGTATCAGGCGGCTCCAGAGCACGCGGATGCACGATCGCCTGGTCAACACCTCCCGGGCGATCGAGAACAAGTGCCACGTCTCGGCCCCGGCGCTGAAGGCTCCGCCTGCCCCGGCCACCACGAGCTGACCGGCTCGCCGCCGGACAGGTGGCGGAGACATCCCGACCTGACCCGTCACGGAGAGTGGCCGGACCGCCCGGCGACCCGACCGGAACCGGCCGGACCGCTAACATTGGACCGGATCGACGGTCGGTACCCGATGGGGCGCCATCTCAACATAGGAAGCGAGGGTGATCACATGAGGCAGGCGAGATCACTGGCAGGGAAAGTGCTGATCAGTCTGGTGGCGATCGGGACCTTGTCCATGATGGCCGCCACTGCGGCCGGGGCGGCCACCGGCTCTTCGACGGTGAGTTCCGGGCACCACTCGAGTGTCACCCACTTCAACTGTGCACGTGCGAATCGCTTCGTCAACTGGGTCCCCACCATGAAGGCGCGCTATGGGAAGCGGCTGGGAAGGGCCGAGGCCCGTCTGACCAAGGCGGAGGGCCACCACAACCAGCGGATGATCAGCCGCTTCCAGAAGAACATCGCCCGTCTGGAGCAGCACGAGTCCAAGCTGCTCGCCTCACCCATGGTGCAGCACCACGAGGCACGTGTGGCGGCCGTCATGGCCAAGTGCGGCGGGACCACGGTCAAGTAACGGGCTCCTCCGACACTGGGCGTTCAGCTCGACCGGCGGCGTTCGACCGGCGGCGTTCAATCGAGCGGTAGGTCGTCGACGAGGGAGCGGGCCAGCTCGGCGAGGCCCCTCCCCAGTGCGTCTGCCGATGCCGCTCCGGCCGCCTCGACGGCCTGGTCGGCGTAACGGCGGGCCACGGCGACCGAGTCGGTGATGGCTCCCGACGACGCCACGATCGACCGGGCCTTCTCCCGCTCCGGATGGCTGAGGGGTTGGCCGAGTATCGGGCGCAGTTCGGGTCCGGCTTCGGGATCGGCCAGGGCCCGGAGCACGGGCAGGGTGTAGATCCCTTCGGCCAGGTCCTGTCCGGCGGGCTTGCCCAGGTCCGCTTCGCTCCCGATCACGTCGAGCACGTCGTCTCGGATCTGGAAGATCATGCCGAAGGTGCGCCCGAAGGTGGTGAACGCCTCGATCGTCTCCCGGGGGAGACCGGCGGTGAGGGCACCGATGCGGCACGAGGTGGCCATCAGGGCGGCGGTCTTCCCGGCGATTGCCTCGGTGTAGCTGTCCTCGGAGCGTCGGATCTCGAAGGCGGCCCGCACCTCGGCCACCTGACCCCGGCAGAGCTCACCCAGGGTGTTGGCCAACAGGGCGGCGATCTCGGTGCCCAGCCCCGCGGCGATCTCCGCCGAGCGGGCGAGCAGGAAGTCCCCGGCCACGATGGCGACCAGGTTGCCGAAGCGGGCGTTGACGCTCTCGACGTTGCGGCGGATGGTGGCTTCGTCCATGACGTCGTCGTGGTAGAGCGAGGCGAGGTGGACCAGCTCGACCGCCACCGCCCCCAAGAGCTCCTCTTCGGTGGCCCGGTCGATGCCCGACGTGGCCGTGGCCAGGGTGAGCACCGGCCGGAGCCGCTTGCCGCCGGCGGCGAGCAGGTGGGTGGTGACGCCGTCGAGGAAGCCGTCCCCGGTCACGACGGACTCGAGGAGGAGGGGTTCCAGGCGAGTCAACTGATCTTCGAGTGCGGGAAGCCCGAGGAGTTCTACGACGTTCACTTCGTACAGACGATAGGCGAGGATGCCGAAGACTGGAAAACGAGTCGGGACGGCGCCGACCGTGCGGGTGCGCGGTGCACCCGCTCCTGTAGACTTCGCATGAGGTACTGACCGCGGATGGAGGCGGTGGAGTGTTCGAACGATTTACTGACCGGGCCCGACGGGTTCTCGTGCTGGCACAGGAAGAAGCGCGCCTGCTCAACCACAGTTTCATCGGCACCGAGCACATCCTGTTGGGCCTCATCCACGAGGGCGAGGGTGTAGCGGCGAAGGCGCTCGAATCGCTCGGGGTGTCACTGGAGGCCGTGCGCGAAAAGGTCGAGGAGACCATCGGCCTGGCCGGCACCGCTCCCACCGGCTCGCCCCCGTTCACCCCTCGGGCGAAGAAGGTCCTCGAGCTCTCCCTCCGTGAGGCCCTCCAGCTCGGTCACAGCTACATCGGCACCGAGCACATGTTGCTCGGTCTGGTGCGTGAGGGTGAGGGCGTCGCCGCCCAGGTTCTCGTGAGCCTGGGAGCCGACCTTGGCCTGGTCCGCCAGCGGGTCCTCCAGCTCATGTCCCGCCAGCAGGGCGGAGCGCGGGTCGACACGCCGGACCTACCAGACG
>DAHUZS010000063.1 GCA_027315045.1 Acidimicrobiaceae bacterium | reverse complement strand
TCGTGGCGGCGAGGTCGACAGTGACCGAGGACGAAGAGCAGCCGATCGACAGTCCCGAGGACTCAGCGTCCTACGCCCGGGCGGTCGGGGCATGCCTGCGGCGGGTGCGCCAGCAGCTCCGGCTGTCGCTCCAGGCGGTCGAGACCATGTCGGATCAGGAGTTCAAGGCGTCGGTTCTCGGGGCGTACGAACGAGGTGAGCGAGCAATCTCGGTGCCGCGGCTCCAACGGCTGGCCGTGCTCTACGACGTACCGGTCGATCTGCTCCTGCCCGCGCCGGAGCCCAAGGCACCGGCGAACCCGGGGACAGAACCCCAGGAAACCCGGGTCGACGTGGAGGCCAGGCTCAACTCGGTGGCAGGGCCCGAGCGGGAGCTGCTCCGCCGTTTCGTCCGGATGATCCAGGCCCAGCGGCATGGCGGTGGGGGCGCGACCGGCGCGATCCGCTCAGAGGACATCCGGGCGATCGAGCTTTTGCTCGGGACGACCCTCTCGGACCGGAGTGGCGACGGCTCGGAAGAACGCTGAACGTCGGTTCAGAGCGCGGCGAGGACCGATTCGGCCGAACTCACGTCGAGGCCCGGCTTCTCCTCGACGAAGAGCGCCCTGACCACGCCGTCCTCCAAGATGGCGGCGTAGCGCTGTGAGCGGGACCCGAGGCCGAAGGCGCTCCCGTCCATCTCGAGGCCCATTAGCCGGGTGAACTCGCCGTTGCCGTCCGAGAGCATGCTCACCCGGTCCCCGACCTTCTGGTCGCGACCCCATGCACCCATAACGAACGGATCGTTCACCGCGATGCAGGCGATGGTGGCGACCCCCTTGGCCTTGATCTCGTCCGCCCTGACCACGAAACCCGGCAGGTGGTGGTCGGAGCAGGTGGGGGTGAAGGCGCCGGGCACGGCGAAGAGCACGACCTTGCCCTCCCCAAGCACGTCGCTCGAGCGGACCGGTCGAGGGCCTTGGTCCGTCATGATCCTCAGCTGGGCCTCGGGGATCCTGTCACCGACCGCGATCGTCATGGCTCGCTCCTCCTTCCAGAGTGCCCCGAGCATTGACCACCGAGCGCAACGACGCCAGTCGTCCCCCCACACCGACCCGCTTCGGACGCTCAACCCCTAACATCGGCCCGAGAGAGGGGGTGCCCGTCGATGAATGGCGCGCAGTCACTGGCCCGGACCCTCGTCGGCTGCGGGGTCGAGGTCTGTTTCATGAATCCGGGGACCTCAGAGATGCACTTCGTGGCCACGCTTGACGCGGTGCCCGAGCTCCGTGGGGTCCTCACCCTGTTCGAGGGCGTGGCGACCGGGGCTGCCGACGGGTATGGGCGCATGGCCGGCCGGCCGGCGGCGACGCTCCTGCACCTCGGCCCGGGACTCGGGAACGGGCTGGCCAACCTCCACAACGCGAGGCGGGCACGGACGCCGATCGTCAACATCGTCGGCGATCACGCCACCTACCACAAGAAGTTCGACGCACCCCTCGAGTCAGACATTGAGTCCATCGCGCGGAGCGTCTCGCCCGGCTTCGTCCGGTGGGCGGGCGCCCCCGAGACGGTCGGCGCCGACGCCGTGGAGGCATACCGGGCGGCGGTCGGGCCGCCCGGTCAGGTCGCGACCCTGGTGCTCCCGGCCGACGTCTCCTGGGAGCAGGGTGGCGCCGTCGCCCCATCCCCCCCGCCCCCTCCGACCCCCACCGTCGACGCCGAGCGGGTCCACGCGGTGGCGGCCGCGCTTGGCCGCCGCGAGCCGGCGGTAATTCTCCTCGGCAACGGCGCCCTCGGACCCGACGCCCTCGCCTCGGCCAGCAGAGTCGCCGGTGCGACGGGGGCCACGCTGGCCTCCGAGACCTTCCCCGCCCGGGTCACCCGGGGGGCCGGGGTGGTTCAGGTCGAGCGCCTCCCGTACCTGGGAGAGATGGTCACCGCCTCTTTGGCCGGCGTCCGCCACCTCGTGCTGGTGGACGCCCAGCCGCCGGTCAGCTTCTTCGCCTACCCGAACAAGCCGAGCTGGCTGACCCCCGAGGGCTGCGAGGTTCATCTGCTGGCCGGTGCGACCGACGACATCCCGGGCGCGCTGGCAGCGTTGGCAGAAGAGCTAGGTGCCGACAAGGCGCCGGCCGCCTACGCACCGAGCGGTCGCCCCGAACTCCCCACCGGCGAGCTCACGACCCGCTCGGCCGGGGCCGCCCTCGGCGCCCTCCTCCCAGATAACGCCATCATCTCGGACGACGGCACCACCTCGAGCCTCTTCGCAGCCCAGCAGACAGCCGGCAGTCCACCGCACGACTGGCTGCACCTGACCGGTGGCGCCATCGGCCAGGGCCCCCCGGTGGCGGTCGGCGCCGCCGTCGCCTGCCCCGACCGCCCCGTCGTGTCGCTGCAGGCCGACGGCGCGGCGATGTACACGCTCCAGTCCTGGTGGACCATGGCGCGGCTCGGTCTCGACGTGACGACCGTCCTGTTCAACAACCACTCGTACGCGATCTTGAACATGGAGCTCCAGCGGGTGGGCGCCGAGGGCGGCGGCACCCGGGCCACCGACATGCTCGATCTCGGCCGGCCCGACATCGACTTCTGCGGACTGGCGAGGGCGCTCGGCCTAACCGCATGGCGATCCACCACGGCCGAGGAGTTCGGCACCCACCTCGCCGCGGCGCTGGCGACCCCGGGCCCGACCCTCGTCGAGATCGTCCTGTGAGCGAAGCTAGCGCCGGACCCGTCTGAGGAGCGAGACGACCGCCTTGGGCAGGGCCGCCACGGCCGCGGCGGCGACCGCTACGAACGCGCCGTAGCGCCAACCGATCCCGCTCGGCCCCTTGTTGGCGAAGGCGACCAACACGATGAACAGGTTGACGACGTTGGCCGTCTCGATCAGGGTCTCGTGCGGCCACGGGATGCGCCGACGCACCCCGGGCACACCCGAGAGCACGCCAAGGTAACCGAGTTCGGCCGCGCCGAGCACCAGGACCAGGTACAGGTAGCCGTGCGCGCTCAGCCCGTCCACACTGAAGCCGATCACCCCGAGCGAGACCCCGAACCACGGCAGGAACAGCGCCACCAACAGGACCAGGGTCGCCGCACCGGCGATCACGTCGGTGCTCGACCAGCGCGACCGGTCGAAGCGCCGGGAGGGGAGCCGGCGGATCGGTGCCAAATTGCCGGCCGGGGTACCGCAGGCCGGGCACCGCCATTCCGAGGTGAGCAGCTCCCTGCCGCAGGCCGCGCAGTTCACGTGGTCTCCTCTCCCGGTCCCGGCCGGAATTCTACCGAGGCGCCGGGGCCTGCCCTCGACCAGCAGCCGAGGTCGGGCGCCGTGGCCCGCCATGGCTCAAGGGGGTGGGACGTCCCCGGTCGACGGCGCCCGCTTGCCGTGGCCTTCCGGCCGGCGGGGCCCCGACGTGCCGAGGCGCTCTTCGACCTGGCGCTCCAGGGCGTCGGCCAGCTCTGCGGCGACCGCCTCCTCGGCCAACGGGCGGAGTCGTCCCACCAGCTCGGGCAGCGCCGCCGATTGGTTGGTGGGCACGAGCTGCTCCACCGGGCCCAACGCGTGGGCCACGACCAGGTCGACGAATGCGGCCGCCACCGCGTCGATCCGGTCGTGCAACGTCCGGCGCCAGGCGAGGAACGCCGGGACCGGGATCCCCGCCGCCGCCAGCTCCGTCCCCACCCGGAGGAGCCGGAGGTTCTCGACCACGAAATCGTCGTCCCGACGGCCCACGAGTCCGTCCGCCAGGACCAGTGCGAGCACACCCCCCGCCTCGATCCGCTCGGCCCCCGCGCCGAGCAGCCCGGCGAGCTCTTCGAGCGAGAGCACCATCGGGTTGCGCTCCGACCACGACTCGGTCAGCGGGGCCCCCGGCCCGAAGAGGTCGCCCAGGCTCTGCCCGCGCTCCCAGGCCGCCAGCAGCTCGCCGATGTTGGCCAGGCTGTAGCCCCGCCCCAACATCTGGCTGATCAGCTGGAGCCGGGCCAGGTGGGCGGACGAGTAGAGGCCGATCCTCCCCACCCTTCTTGGCGGCGGCAGGAGTCCGCGGTCCTGGTAGGCGCGGATGTTGCGGACCGTCGTGCCCGCCCGCTGGGCCAGCTCGTCGATGCGGCACTCACCGTTCACTCCCGCAGTCACAAAGACAGTCACCCATGATTCTTTGAGCAGTCGAACTCGGACTCGGTTCCCACCAGGGGGGTCCCCAGTTGAGACGGCGGCGGGCTCAAGCGCAACCGGAGTAGTCGATCTCCCGGGACCGCCGGGGCGAAGGACGGCCAAAGGAAACGGGCGCCTCGAGGGCGGGGTCCGCGACGTCACCCGTCCCGACTGCCCTCGCGATCACGACGAGACCGGGGCCGCCGCTGCTCGCCGTACCGGCGTCGGCGTGCCCTGAGACCCCGGCATCCCGGACCGCCTCGCCCCGCGACCGGCGGTCCCTCTTGGCCCGATGGTGTGTCGGGCACGTCGTGTAGCAAGGTGGCACGCCCGGTCAACGCCGAGAAAGGAGCCCTCGTGCCGAACCCGACCATCCGTGAGCTCGCCGAACGCCACTGGTTGGGCGAGGGCGACCTGGTCTTCGCCGACCATCCGGTCGTGCCGATCCTGAGGAGAGACGCCCAGGAGATCGACGACGGGATCCTGTACATCAAGAGCGTCTCGTCGGTCACGGCGCTCGACAGCGGCGACGGGCTCGTGTTCCTCGACACCGGTGGCCCCTACGACGCCGATGTCGTGTTCGAAGCCACCAGGGGCTGGCGGCCCGACGCTCCGATGGCGCTGGCGGTGTTCTCCCATCACCACATCGACCACGTCTTCGGCACAGCCCGCTTCGAGGTCGAAGCGGCCGAGCGCGGCTGGCCGGGCCCGGTGGTCTACGGGCACGAGCTCATGGCTTCGCACTTCGACCGCTACGAACGCACCCGGGGGTGGAACGCCGCCATCAACCAGCGCCAGTTCGGGCTTCCTGTCGCCACCTTCACCTGGCCGGGGAGCTGGCGACGGCCCGACTCGACCTACTCCGAGGCGCTCACCCTCACCCGGGGCGAGCTCACCATTGAACTCCACCACGCTAGGGGAGAGACCGACGACGCCACCTGGACCTGGATCCCCGAGCGGCGCCTGGTGCACCCCGGGGACCTGTTCGTCTACAGCGTGCCCAACGCCGGGAACCCCCAGAAGGTCCAGCGCTACCTGAGCGACTGGGCCAGCGCGCTCCGAACCATGGCCGGGCTCGGCGCCGAGGTCCTGGTGAGCGGACACGGCCTGCCGATCTTCGGTGCCGACCGGATCGAACAGGCGCTGACCGACACCGCCGAGCTCCTCGACTCGCTCGAGGACCAGACGGTCGAGCTGATGAACCAGGGGCTCTCCCTCGACCACGTGATCCACCAGGTGTCGATCCCCGCTCACCTGCTCGACAAGCCCTACCTCCGGCCGGTGTACGACCATCCCCAGTTCCTGGTGCGCAACGTCTGGCGCCGCTTCGGCGGCTGGTACGACGGGGAGCCCGACAACCTACTGCCCGCCCCCCGGGCGGAGCAGGCGTCGGTCTGGGTCGAGCTGGCCGGCGGGGTGGAGGTGGTCGTCGCCAGGGCCCTCGCGCTGGCCGAGTCGGGCAATCTCCGGCTGGCCTGCCACCTGGTCGAGGCGGCGGTCCTGGCCGAACCGACCTCGAGCGAGGCGCACGCCGCCCGGACCCGGATCTACGACCAGCGGGCCGACCAGCAGGAGTCCTCCATGGCCCGCAACATCCTCCGCCACGCCGCCCGGGCCAGCGAGGCGAACCAGCGCGACCTCGCCGGCGACTACTGAGCCAACGGCAATCAGCCCGGCGGCGGCGGCCCCGAGGTCGGTCCCATTCGGGCCAGCTCGGCCTCGACCGCGGCCCGGTGGGCCTCGAGGTCCCGCTTGGCGGCCGAACGACGCCACCGTCCGGTGAGCAGGAACACCGTTGGGAGGAAGGCGATCTGGCCGCCCACGCACACCCACCACCAGCGCCGCCACTGGGTCGGAGCCTCGGCACGGGCGGCGAGGACGTCCGCGCCGTGCGCCTGCAGGTAGGCGCGGTCGGCCTTGGGGACCTTGCTCAGGGCCACCAGCCGGGCGACCGCCGCCGAGGACGAGACGCGGCTCTTGACTTCGATCTCGTGCAGGGCCTTGGCGATGGTTGCGGCGTCCGACGGGTTGGCCCGTAGTTTGGCCAGGGTGGCCGGGTCGATCTGGCGGAGGGTCTGGACCTGTCGGGGGTAGGTCGTCTCGATGGCCAGCAGGCGCGGCCCGTAGTTCACCACCGGGCTGACCGAGGTGACGACGTAGGGGATCACGAGGAAGGAGATCGCCACCACCGCCCGGAGCATCCAGCCCCAGACGGCCAGGCCCGTGGCCACGAGAGCCGGGTTGCGCCGCTCCAGGGTCTCGGTGAACGCCGCCATCCACGGCGAGTAGGCGAAGCCCCGCGAGGCGGAGAGGATCGAGATGATCACGATGAAGGTGTCATAGGAGGTCTGCGGGTGGGTGGCCCGGCTTCCGAACACGATGGTCATCACGATGGCCACAACCGTCCCCACGACGACGAAGGGCTTGCGTACCCTGACCGTGTCCGACAGGACGCCGACCACCACCACCGTCACGGCGTCCGCCGCCCAGAACTAATCGCCAAGCCCGTTCGCCTGGGCCTGGGTGAACCCAAACACCGAGGTGAAGTAGATGACGAAGAACGCGACCGCCGCGTAGTAGATGAGGAGGAAGACCCCGACCCCGAGCGAGGGAAGGAGGACCCGGGGTCCAAGCATCTGGCGCCACGGATGCTCGAGGGCCGCCCGGACGTCGATCCCACGGGCCCGGGCCTCGAGGAGGGCCCGCTCCCTGATCGAGACCATGAGCTGGTCCCGCAGCGAGGGTGACAGCTCCCGCAGGGTGAAGAAAGCCAGGATGAACACGCCGAGCCCGGTCAACCCGGCGATGTGGAACTGGTCCTGCCACGCGTGCAGGTGGGGCAGGGTGTTCGACGCCACTTCCGAGACCATCAGGCTGCCCATCACCGGGCCGAGGGTCCAGAAGCCCATCGCCCGCCCCCGGCCGAGCTGGGGGGAGAAGTCCCGGACCAGTGCCGGGGTCGCCACGAGCACCATGCCCTCGATGAACCCGACCACCGAGACCAGGGCGCCGTACTCGAAGCGGCCCGTGGCGTTGGGGATGCCGAGCGTGGTGGTCAGGCTGGCCGCCAGCAGCCCGTAGAGGGCGATGTTGGCCCGACCCCACCGGTCGGCCAGCCCGGCCACCAGGCTCGCGATCGCGCCGGCCGCGTTCGAGACCACGACCACGCTCAGGTAGAAGCGGAACGACATCCCGAAGAACGCCAGCACCGACGGGGACACCGCACCGCCAACGTACTGCTGGTAGTAGAGGACGACGGTGGTGAGGACCACGACCGTCAGGTAGCGATACCGGGCCGAGGACGCCGGGTAGCAGTCGAGCTGGCGGCGCCAGACCCGAACCCCACCGGCCAGGTTCACGAGGTCATTCCGCCCAAACCGACCAACCCCCGGGCGAGTTCGATCTCCCCCATGTGTCGAAGCCCGTGCTGGTAGATCCAGCACTCCACGGCGTCGAGGACGGTGATCCCCTCGGGCCCGGCCACACGCGCGCTGAAGGTGCTGGCGATCTGATCGGGGAACGGCCGCTTGATCACGATCCTCGTGAGCTCGGCCGGATCGAGGTCGGCCAGCCACGACTCGACCCGGTCGAAGACCCGGTGCAGGTAGTCCTGGAACGCCCCGTAGTCACCGATGCGCTGGTGGATCATCTCGGCCACACTCCGGTGTTTGCCGTGGTCGGCGATGGCCGGCCGCACCCGCGCCTCCCAGGCCCAGTTCCAGGTCGGGGCGAGCCCGGTGATGGCCATGAACGAGGTGTCGATCATGTTCGCGATGTGAAACAGGCTGAACGCGATCGGCAGCACACCCTCACGCTCGAAGTGGTTCACCTGGTCGATGTCCATGGTTCCGAGGGCGTCGGAGTACAAGGAGTGAAGGGCGCGGACCCGCCGTTGCAGCGAGTCCAAGATGGGCTCGGTCATGAGGACCTCCGTTGGTCCGATGTAGGTCCGACCGTCAGGACCAGTCAACTTCCGGGCACGCTGGAGCGTCAACTCCGGTTGCGACGTCGGCAACTTCTTGATTAGACCCTGGGCGGCGGGTGGCCCGGGCGTCGGAGGGCGTCCGCTCTGCACGAAGGGACCACAGCGACGTTGATCACCAACCAGGGCTCCGTTCGGCGCGAAGTCGTCATCGACCGAGGTGCCAAGGAGGTGTGGGCGCTCGTCGGCGATCCGGACCGGATCGAGGAGTGGTTCCCGGGGATCGAGTCGTCCCACCTCGAGGGGACGACTCGAACGATCACGCTGGCGAGCGGACAGGTCGTCACCGAGACCATCGTGACCCGCGACCCGCTGCAGCGTCGTCTCCAGTATTCGAGCGACGGCCCGATGTGCCGTCGGCATCTCGCCACCCTCGACGTGGTCCCGATCGACGAGGGGCGCAGTCTCGTGGTCTTCGGGACCGACGCCGAGCCGCCGGCGAGCGCCCTCGCCCTCGGCGGCGCCGCCGGAGCGGCGCTCGAGAACCTGGCCCGGCGGTTCGAGGAGGCCCGGTGAGCCGCCGCAAAGTGCTTTTCGTGACCACCGACCAGCAGCGCTACGACACCCTCGGCTGCAACGGCGGAACGTTGGCCCGGACCCCGGTGATCGACCGACTGGCCGTCGAGGGCATCCGCTACGAACGAGCCCACCCCCAGTCGGTCGTCTGCATGCCCTCGCGCGCGACCCTGCTGACCGGCCAGTACCCGACGACCCACGGGGTCTGGATGAACGGCGTCCCGCTCCCGTTGGACGCGCCCTCGGTGGCAGAGGTCCTCCGCCTGCACGGCTATCGCACCGCGCTGATCAAGGCGCACTTCGAGCCGTTCCTGGATCCCTTCCTGAGGTTCGCCGAGAACGCCCAGTCCCGGCTGGGCACCCGGCCCCCGGGCGGGTCCCATCGGGGGTTCGAGCACCTGGAGCTGGCGGCCCACGGCAGCGTCGGACCGCTGCACTACGCCCGCTGGCTGGCCGCCGAGCACCCCGAGACGGTGAGCGGCTTCTATCAGGCCTTGGACGCCGAGCTCTCGGTCAACGCCCAGGCTGGGGGCGACACTGGCGCCCCCCAGGTGAAGGTGAACCCGGTCGCGCGCGAGCTGTACCACACCGACTGGGTAGCGGAGCGGACGATCGCCTGGCTGGACTCGCTCGAGGGCGACGAGGACTGGTTCTGCTGGATGAGCTTCCCCGACCCGCACCACCCCTGGGACCCACCCCAGTCCGAGGTGGCCCGGATCGACTGGCGCGACGTGCCGCTCCCGCCCGGCTTCCCGCCCTCGGTGGCCGAGCGGGACCAAATCATCGAGGGCAAGCCCCGACACTGGCGGCTGTGGTACGAGGGGTCGCTCGTCTCCAACTCCGAGGCGCCGGCGCGTTGGGTCCCAGCGACCCTCACCACCGACCAGGTGAGAGAGGTGAACGCCCGCAATGCGGTCGAGTGCGAGCTGATCGACGAGGCATTGGGGCGGGTCCTCCGGCGGATCGAGGAGCGGGGTTGGGGGGCCGACCTCGACGTCTTCTACACGAGTGACCACGGCGAGTTCCAGGGAGACTTCGGGCTGCTGTTCAAGGGCCCCTACCACGTGGACGCGCTGATGCGTCTGCCGCTCGTGTGGCGCCCCGCCCCCTCGAGCGGGCCGGCACCCGCCGTGGTCAAGAGGCCCGTGGGGCTGCTCGATCTGGCCCCCACCTTCTGCGCCGTCGCCGGGGTGGAGTCGCCCGGGTGGATGGACGGCGCCCCCCTCCCCACCGACGACCGTGACGCCGAGGCCAGGGGATTCGACCAGGTCGTCACGGAATGGGACAGCGAACTGCTCAGGGTGGCCGTGCACCTGCGCACCGACCACCGCGACGGGTTGGTCTGCACCGCGTACGATCCCGGGACGGTGCACGACGGCACCGAGGGCGAGCTGTACTCGACGCTCGAGGATCCGACCCAATCGGTCAACCGGTGGGACGACCGGGCTTGGCGGTCGGCCCGCGAGCACCTGCTCGAGGTGCTCCGCGCCCACCGGCCACGCCCCCACGTCCCGAAGCTGCACCTCGAAGCCCCCGTCTGATCTGAGCGGGGCTCGGGTCGTTCGGGGCTTCTTATCGAGACCACCAGGGTTTCTTATCGGACCGTGCGACCATGGGATCGTGCCAGCCGCAGACGGTGACGCGGAATCCCCCGACCAGCCGGTGACCCCGGCTCCGGAGCGCCCGGCCCCCGAACCCACTGGCGAGTACCCGGCCGAGGGCGCCGGGTCTCCTCCCGGCGCGCCTCCTCCCCCCGGGGGTCCACCGCCCGGCTGGGCGGGCTGGGCGCCGCCGCGCGCCGGGCCAGCTTCCGGGCACCGGGGGCCGCTCCACTCTGCCGCCCTAGCCTGGGTGGTCGCCGGGGTCCTGGCCCTGGCGGTCGTGGGCCTGTCCGTGGGGCTTGCCACCACGACCTCCGGGCCGGCCCGGGTGGTCGCCCCGGCCGGACCCGGGCCGTCCGCCGGCGGGCCCGGGTCCGGCGGTGCGTTCGGGCCGGGGTCCGGCGGTGCGTTCGGGCCCTTCGACTTCGTCGCGGCCGGGACGGTCGCCAGCGTGACCGGGAACGGCTTCACCCTCGCGACCGTGGCCGGACGGACGGTCACGGTGAACGAACAGGCTTCCACCACCTACTACCGCGATTTGGTGCCCGCCTCGTCCGGCATCGTCGTGAAGGGGGCCAGGGTGGCGGTCGAAGGGGCCCGTAGCGGGGACACCGTCACCGCCGACCGAGTGTTCGTGCTCGGTGCCGGGCGATTCTTGCCGAACGGCTCCTAACCGAACCGGGTCTGCCGGCCGTCAGCTGCCGTAGGGCCGGGTGAGCACCTCCATGTTGTGCCCCGAGGGGTCCTCGAAGTAGAAGCCCCGTCCGTTGCCGTTGATCTGGTTGGCCCGCTGGTGCCCGGGGTCCGCCCAGTAGGTGAGGCCACGGGCCTTGACCCTCTCGAAGATGGCGTCGAACTCCTCCTCACTCACCAAGAACGCGTAGTGGTTGTGGGCCGGGCCCCAGCGATCGTCGTAGTCGAGGCTGACCCCGTTCGCCGTCTCCACGCAGACGAAGGGCCCAAAGACCTGGGGCGGACCGAGGTCCAGGATCTCGGCTAAGAACTCCGCCGCCGCTTGCTTGTCCTGGACCGGGACGATCGTGTGGTTCAACTGGATAGCCATCGCGCCTCCCTCCCCCGCAGAACCGGTCCCAGTATCGCTCCGGGCGACCTCGCCTGTCGCGCTCGGGACCGACCCATCGGGTGCCGCCGGGTCGGGGCCCTGCCGCACCGCCGCGGTCGGTACTGTTTGTGACCGAGCAGTGGGCGGCCCAGGGGGGGACATGCGATTGTCGGGTCGAACGGCGGTCGTGAGCGGAGCGGGCAGCGGCATCGGCCGAGCCATGGCGCTGCGGTTCGCTGGCGAGGGCATGGCCGTCGTCCTTGCGGACGTGGATGCCGAGCCCCTGGCCAAGGTCGAGCGAGAGCTCGCCGCCGGCGGGGCCAGCGTCAGCGCCCACCCGACCGACGTCTCGGACCCCCGAGCGGTCGACGCCCTGGCCGACGCGGCAGAGGCCCGATTCGGGCCGGTCCACGTGGTGTGCAACAACGCCGGGGTCTCGGGCGGCGGCTCCCCGATCTGGGCCACGACCGAAAACGACTGGAGCTGGGTGCTCGGCGTGAACCTGATGGGCGTGGTCCACGGCATCCGGGCCTTCGTCCCACGGATGCTGGCCCACGGCGAGCCGGGCCACGTGGTCAACACCTCGTCGGTCCTCGGCCTGTCCACCGGCAGCGGTTCGATCTACTCGGTCACCAAGCACGCCGTCACCCGGCTCTCCGAGGGGCTGTGGCACGACCTGCGGGCCGCCGGGTCGGCGATCGGGGTCTCGGTGCTGTGCCCCGGGATGGTGGCCACCCGGATCGTCACTGCCGAGCGGAACCGGCCGGTCCACCTGCAGGACGCCGCGGTGGACTCCGAGCGCGAGACCCGGCGCCTCGCGATGCAAGAACGCTTCCTGGCCGACGGCATGCCACCGGAGCTGGTCGCCCAGATGGTGGTCAACGCGATCGAGGAAGGCCGCTTCTACGTGCTCACCCACCCCGACCAGATCAGGCACCAGGTGGAGCAGCGCATGCGGGCGATCCTCGACGGGTCCCAGCCGGCGGCCGCCGAACCACTCGTCGCACCCCGGCCGAGCGCCGACACACAGGAGATAGGAACGCCGTGAAGTTCGGACTCTTCTACGAGCTGCAGCTCCCCAAGGCCCCGGGCGCCGCAACCTGGGACCCCGACGCCGAGCGCCGCATTTACCACGAGATGCTCGAGCAGGTGGAGCTGGCCGACAAGCTGGGTTTCGACTATGTCTTCGAGGTGGAGCACCACTTCTTGGAGGAGTACTCCCACTCCTCGGCTCCGGAGCTGGTGATGGCCGCTCTCTCCCAGCGGACGCGCAACATCCGTCTCGGTCACGGGATCGTGCTCACCCCACCGGGGTACAACCACCCGGTCCGGGTGGCCGAGCGCCTGGCCGCCCTCGACATCCTCTCGGGAGGACGGGTCGAGTTCGGCAGCGGTGAGTCGTCCTCGGACATGGAGCTCGGCGGCTTCGGGGTCGACCGCAGCCGCAAGAAGGCGATGTGGGAGGAGGCGACCCGCGAGGTCTGCACGATGATGACCCAGGAGCCCTATCAGGGGTTCGAGGGCGAGTTCTTCTCCATGCCGGCCCGCAACGTCGTCCCCAAACCGCTCCAGAAGCCCCACCCGCCGCTGTGGGTCGCGGCATCACGGCGGGAGACGACCATGGTCGCCGCCCGACTCGGCATGGCGTCGCTCGGGTTCGGCTTCGAGACCCCCGAAGAGCTCGGTGATCGCTCCGAGGAGTACTGGCGCCTGGTGCGCGAGGAGTGCTTCCCGATCGGCCACGCCATCAACCCCGGGCTGGCCGTGCTGTCGACGTTCATGGCCGCCGAGACCGACGAGGAGGCCGTCCGGCGGAGCGCCAACGGTCCGGGCTTCTTCGCCTACTCGCTCGGCTACTACTACAGCCCGCTGACCGGGGGGAGCCACCAGCCCGGAGCCACCAACATCTACGACCGGTTCAATGCGCTCCCGAGCGAGCAGCGTGACGGCCGTGGGCCCCTCGTCGCGGCCCGGCTCATGTCGCGCGACCAGATCGCCGCGGAGGAACCCGACGACGAGGTCCAGCGGGCGTTGTTCCGGGCCGCCCGGAGCGGTCAGGCGATCGGCACCACCGACACCATCCGGCGCAACATCAAGGCGTACGAGGACCACCACCTCGACGTGCTGGTGCTCGTGGCCCAGTGCGGGGACCGCAAGCACGAGCACATCATGGAGTCCATCGAGCGGTTCGGGACCGAGGTGCTCCCGGAGTTCAAGGAGCGCCACGAGTCCGAGCACCGCCCGTGGCGGGAGAAGCAGCTAAGCGGCGTCGATCTGGCTATCAATTCGTCGATCTGACCGATGGCCCGCGCCGAGAAGATCAAGGACGCCAAGCTGCGTTCGGAGGTGGAGGAGGCGTACGGGCAGCTGCGCGCCGGGGACCCGAGCGGCGCCGTGGCGATCTTGGCCGACGCGTTCGGCGATCTGCTGGTCCGCCACCCCGAGTTGCTGGAGCTCTCCACGACCGTGCGCGGCCGGGCCTTCCCACTGGTCGCCCGGTGGCCCGCCTTCGGCGCCAACCTCGTGTTCGACCCCGAGCGCGCCGCGCCGCCGCGCATCGAGTTCATCCGCCAGCGCTTCGCAGTCTCCGAGGCCCTGACCTACTACGAGTTCCTGGTCGACCTGGCGGTCGACCAGGAACTGTGACCGGGGCGATGGCCCACGCCGACGGGCCGGTCGAGGTCACGAGCGCACGGGGGACCCTGCGCGGGACGGCGAAGGGCGGGATCGCCGCCTTCCGGGGGGTTCGCTACGCCCAAGCCCCAGCAGGTCCGCGGCGGTTCGCTCCCCCGTGTCCCGCCGAGCCCTGGGAGGGGGTCGCACCGGCGCTGGAGTTCGGGCCGGCATGCCCCCAGGGCATGGGTTCGGCGCTCCCGCCCGGCGCCCCGGCCAGGCCCCCGGTGTTCGGCGGGCTGTTCGGGCCGGGCGTCCACGGCACCGACGAGGACTGCCTGCGCCTCAACGTCTGGACCCCGGGCTGCGACGGCGAGCAGCGGCCGGTCCTGGTCTTCGTGCACGGCGGGGCGTTCCGCCTCGGGACGAGCACCGCCCCCACCTACGACGGGGCCGGCCTGGCGGCGCGGGGCGACGTGGTGGTGGTCACCCTCAACTACCGGCTCGGGGCGCTCGGGTTCCTGCACCTCCCAGAGCTCGGCGCGGTTAACCTCGGGCTCCTCGACCAGGTGGCGGCGCTCGAATGGGTCGCGACCGAGATCGCTGCCTTCGGGGGCGACCCGGCGGCGGTCACGGTGTTCGGGGAGTCGGCTGGGGCCAAGAGCGTCGAGTGCCTGTTGGCCATGCCGGCGGCGCGGGGCCTGTTCCGGGCCGCGGTCCTCCAGAGCACCTACGCCCCGTCGATGGACGCCGGGGACGCCGAGGCGTTCGCCCGCACTGTGGCCGACGCCGCCGGGGTCGGCGACGACCGGCGCGCCCTGGTCGACCTGCCGGTGGACGCGCTGCTCACGGCCGTCGCCCAGGTCCAGCTGCGCTCGGGCCCGAACCTGTGGAGCTCAGGCATCGGGCCAGTGGTCGACGGGACGGTGCTCCCCGGGGACCCCCTGGCGGCGGTGGGATCCGGCTCGGTACCCCCGGTTCCCCTCATCGTCGGGACCAACCTCGACGAGGCCCGCCTGTTCGGCTCCATGGCCCCCGGCTGGCTGGACATCTCCGAGGACGCGCTGGAGGAGCGCCTCGGCCTCGTGCTGGCGGGGGTCCCCGACGCACCGACTGCTCGGGAGGTGGCGAACACCTACCGCTCGGCGCGATCGGCCCGGGGCCAGGGGTGCGAGCCACCCGACATCGTCTATGCCGCCCAGACCGACCGCCTGTTCCGCCAACACTCGATCGCGCTGGCCGAGGCGCACGCGGGCCACCAACCCGACGTATGGATGTACCTGTTCACCTGGCCTGCTCTGAGCGAGGCCGGGGCGCTCGGCGCCTGCCATGCCCTCGAGCTCCCCTTCGTCTTCGGGACGCTCGAAGGCCCGACGGCACCGCTCACCGGCACCGACGCGGCCGCCGGGGAGCTCTCGGCCGCGATCCAGGACGCGTGGCTGGGCTTCGCCCGCTCGAAGGTGCCCGAGACCGCGATCGGCTGGCCCCGTTACGAGGGGTTTCGCCGGTCGACACTCGAGATCGGCGGGTCGCTCCAGGTCCTCGACGCCCCCGAGGAGGCCGAGCGCCGGCTCTGGGCGGAGCGGACCGGGGCCTGACCGGCGCCGGTCAGGCCGACTGCAACCTCGCCCGGACCTCGCCGGTCAGCTCCACCGAGCGGACCGCGGCCTCGAGCGGTGCGGTCATGGTCCGGATGATCACGTCGGTGAACCCGATCTCGGCGTACTCGGCCAGCTGCTCGGCCACGTCCTCGGGATCCCCGTAGGCGACGGCGTCGCGCTCGAAGCCGCGGTAACCGGCCTCTATCAACCGGTCACCGACCGCCCGGGCCTCGGCCGCCGTGTCGGCGACGAAGACGTCCTTGCGGATCGGGAGCCGGACCGGCTCCCGCCCGTGCCGGTCGCAGGCCTCGCGGTAACGGGCCAGCTTGTCGCGCGCCGAGGCCGGCGTGAGGTCGGCGTTCGCGTACCAGCAGTCCCCGAGACGGGCCGAACGTTCGATGGCCCGGGGGCTGTCGGCACCGACCCACCACTCGGTTCCCCTGCTCGGGACCGGGGCCACCCGGGCGTCGGCGAAACCGAACATCGTGCTCGACACCGTCTCGCCGTCGAGCAGGGCCCGCACCAACCTGATGCCCTCCTCGAGGCGCCGGCCCCGGTTAGAGAGGGCCACGCCCATGGCCCGGAACTGGCTCGACCCCCCGCCGAGCCCCGTCTGGACCACGAAGGGTCCCGGGGCGATGTCGGCAAGGGTGCCGATCTGCTCGGCCATGAGCACCGGGTGCCACAGAGGCACGAGGAACAGGCACCCGCTCGGGCGCTCGTCCCACTCCGCCAGAACCCGGCCCAGCATCGGGGTGTTCTGGAGATATGGCATCGGTCCGGTCGCGTGGTGGTCCCCCACAGAGAGGATGTCCAACCCCCCGTCGCGAGCCGCCCTGGCCTGACGGACGACCGAGGCCGCGCCGTTTCGATCGCCGGCCGGATAGGCCGTGCCCAGCGAGATCCCGACCCGCATCTCGTCCCCCTTCACGAGCCCGGCGCCGGATTGGCCACCCGGGCATGTCCGGCACCGCCGCGGCGCCGGCGTCCGATTATCGCGGCCGGCGGCCGCGGCCACCGGCGCCGCGACCTACCATCGCCCGGTGGCCGAGATCGAACGGGACGGCGTCCACCTGTACTACGAGGTCCACGGTCCTCGGGAACCACCGGGGCACGGGACGGTCCTTCTGACCCACGGGTACTCCTCCTCTTCGCACATGTGGCAGCCGAATCTGGACGCGCTCGGTGCCGACTACCGGGTGGTCGTCTGGGACCTACGGGGACACGGCCGCAGCGACTCGCCCGACGACGTCGGCCAGTACACCGAGTCCCTGGCCGTCGAGGACATGGCCGCCATCCTCGACACGCTCGGGGTCGAGCGGGCCGTCGTCGGCGGACTCTCCCTCGGTGGCTACCTCTCGTTGGCCTTTCACCTCGCCCACCCGGACCGGGTCCGGGCGCTGATGCTGCTCGACACGGGCCCCGGCTACCGGCGCGACGAAGGACGGGAGGGGTGGAACCGCTCGGCGATCGCCCGGGCCGAGGCGTTCGAGACCCGTGGCCTCGACGCCCTGGTGACCCGGGCCGAGGTGAGCCAGCGCGTACACAAGAGCGCGACCGGACTGGCCCTCGCCGCCCGGGGGCTGCTGACCCAGCACGACGGCCGGGTGATCGGGTCGCTCGGGACGATCGGGGTCCCAACCCTCGTCCTCGTGGGCCAGGACGACGAGCCGTTCCTGGCGGCGGCCGACTACATGGCCAGCCACATCCCTGCTGCGACCAAGGTCGTCCTCGCCGATGCCGGCCACGCCAGCAACCTCGACCAGCCCGAAGCCTTCGATCGCAGGGTCCTCGACTTCCTCCACGCGCTCCCCGCCGATTGACCCTCGGCCGATCGGCATCGCCGGCTCAGACGGTCGGTCCCCCGAGCCAGCCCCGACGCCGGAACAGGTAGAGCAGAACCCCGACCGCGAGCGCCTCCACCCCGATGCCGAGCACCCAGAACGCCCAGGCGCTGTCGACCACGTGGTTCACGAGGAGCGAGAAGTTCTGGCCGAAGAACCCGGTCAGGAAACTGAGCGGCAGGAACACGGTGGCGATGATCATGAGCTGCTTCATGACCACGTTCAATCGGTTGGACACGGTCGAGAGGTGGGTGTCCATGGCCCCGGTCAACAGGTCGCGGTAGGAGTCCACCAGGGTCGCTGATTCGGATGAGGTGGTCGTAGAAGTCACGGAAGTACCGCTCGTCCTCAGGCGTCATGCCGGGGAGGTCGGTGACCTCGCCGATGATGCCGGAGAACATGTCCCGCTGGGGGGTGACCACCTTGCGCAGGGACACGAGGGACCGCTTCATGGCGAACAGCTCGCCCAACTGAGCCTCGGTGGGCTGCTGAAAGATGGCGTCCTCGAGCTCGTCGTTGCGGTCGTCCAGATGTGTGAGGACCGGGAAGAAGCTGTCCACCAACTCGTCGACGACCAGGTGGAGCACCGCCGTTTGGCGAACGGCGAGCTGGTCGTTCCGGTGGCGGCCGAGGCGCACCCGGACCTGGTCCAGTGACGCGCACGGGCCCTAGTGGACGGTGACCACGTACTTGTCGCTATAGAAGAGGAGGACCTCGAGCGGACCCGAGCCGGACGGCTCGGTCCCGTAGACAACGAAGCAGGGAGTCCTCGATCTTCGGACGCTGATTGAAGTGCTCAGCGTCCTCGACCGTCAGCGGATGGAACTCGAAGCGGTCCGCCAAGAGGGCAGCCGCCTCGGCGTCGACGCCGTCGAGGTCGAGCCAGAAGAACTCGCCCCCCTCGAGCCGTTCGGCCACAGCGTCGGCGCCACCTTGGACGGCCGTCTCGTCGCGGGCCGTAATGGTGCCGGTCACTCCCTCATTGAGCGACCGCGCCGCGCCGGCGCCGGGGATCTCGCCGGTGGGGCGCAGAATGTCTCCATGGAACCGGACCCTGTCGACTACGGACCGGCGGTCGCCCTCCTCGTCGTGGACCTGCAGAACGACTTCGCCGATCCCGATGGCGCCCTGTACGTGAAGGGGGGCGAGAAGCTGGTCGCGTTCGCCAACCGCCAGATCGAGCGGGCCAAGGGCGCGGGGTCCACCGTGATCTACACCCAGGACTGGCACCCGCCCCACACCCCGCACTTCGCGCAGGACGGTGGAACCTGGCCGGTGCACTGCGTGGCCGGCACCTGGGGCGCCGAGTACGTCCCGGCCCTCTCGGTCGTCGGTCCCACCATCAAGAAGGGGACGGGTGGTGAGGACGGCTACTCGGGGTTCTCGGTCCGAGACGTGACGACCGGCGAGGTCGTCTCGACCGATCTGTCCGAGCTGCTCGCGGACGTCGGGGCCCGGATGATCGTGGTGTGCGGGCTGGCCCTCGACTACTGCGTGCAGGAGACCGCCCTCGACGCCAGGCGCCTCGGCTACGAGGTGGCGGTCCTCCTCGACGGCGTCAGTCCGGTCGAGCTGCACCCCGGTGACGCTGATCGGGCGATCGACGCCATGCGAGCCGCCGGTGTGACGTTGCGCTGAGCCCGGTCAGCGCGGCGCCCGGCGACCGTTCGCCCGCCACCCCCTCAGGGGGCGGCAATGGACGCGATGTGGCGGTCGACCGCCGCAGTGACCCGGGCCACGTCCCCGGTCGCCAGGAGGTCCAGCAGCGCTCCCCGCAAGACGGCCAGCGCGAGGGTGCGCTCGGCACGGCCCTGACCGCTCCGGCGGCGCCCCGGAGCCTGGGACCGGGCGAGCACCGCCTCCCAGTCCTTCACCTCTGGCGGGCGAAGCCCGCCCAGGGTCCTGCGGGTCGACGAGCGAGCGGGCGTAGGCCTCAAGCCACAGGGCGAGGAGCGGTCGGTGCGCGCCCCTCGCCAGCCAGCTCCAGACCGACCCGATCGCCGCGTCGAGACCGGCCGGTCGCCCCTCGGCGCCGCGCGCGAACGCCGCGAGCTCGTCCGTCCGCGCCCGGGCCAAGAGCTCGCCGATGAGGCCGTCTTTGGATCCGAAGAGGAAGATGAGTACCCGGGGGCTCGAGCCGATCGCCTGGGCCAGCGGCCGAAGGGACAGCTCGGCCAGTCCGTGGTCCAGCGCGAAGCCGTAGGCCGCCTCAAGCAGCTCTCGCTTTCGGGCCGACGGCGGCGGAGCAGTGGCGGCCACAGGGCCAGGGCGCCTTCTACCGGTGGGTGCGGCTGTGGACAAACCACCCGCTCGTAGCGGCGAGCAGGCTGTACCGGTCCCGGGGTTTCCGGCTCATCGAGGAGGAACAGCACCACAGCTTCGGCGTCGACCTGATCGGCCAGTACTACGAGCTGGACCTGGCCGAGGGTCCCGAGGCGCGGGACCAACTGGCCGCCCGGCGGGGTGCTGAGCGCGCCGGGGCTTGAGGCAGGGGCGTCGCCGGGGGTCAGATCGATCGCCTACCGATGATCCTCGTCCCTGGGTTTTCCCTGGACCGTGACCGTCGGTAGGGTCGAACGGCCATGGCGGGCCACCGGGACACGAGCGGCACGCAACGCGACAGCCGGGACGTCGCCGCCGCGGTCGCCGCGACCATCTCGAGCTCGCTCCCGGTCTTCCTTGCCGGTGCGCTGGCCGTCCAGATGCGGGCGAGCCTGCACTTCGGCACCACGGCGTTCGGCATCACGGTCGCCGTCTACTACCTGGCGGCCGGCACGAGCTCGATCCCCCTCGGGCGCCTGTCCGAACGCCTGGGCGGGTTGCGGACGATGCGGCTGGCGGCGAGCGGCGCGACGGTAGTGCTCGGACTGTTGGCGTTCGCGACCCGCTCCTGGCCGATCCTGGTGGTGCTCATGGTGGCCGCCGGCGTGGTCAGTGCGGCCATGCAACCGGCGGCCAACGTCTTTCTTGTCCGACGGGTCGTCCCCGAGCACCAGGGGCTGTCCTTCGGGGTCAAGCAGGCCGCCGTCCCGCTCGCCACGTCCCTCGCCGGGCTGGCCGTGCCGGCCCTGGCCCTCACCGTCGGCTGGCGCTGGGCCTTCGCCAGCGCCGCGGTGTGGGCGCTCGCCACCGCGGTCGGGCTCCCCCGGGTCGTCCACACCGATCTACGCCCCGGCTCTTTCCTCGAGCGACCCGACGAGGACCACCTGCCCCGCCGGGCGCTGGTGCTGCTCGCCGTGGCGCTCGGCATGGGTATCGCGACGGCCAGTTCCCTCACCGCGTTCCTGGTCAGCTCGGCAGTGGCCAGCGGGGTCCCCCACGCCGATGCCGGGATACTGGTGGCGTTCGGATCGTTCGGCGCGGTCGGTGCCCGCGTCCTGGTGGGCTACCGGGCCGACCGGCGCTCGGACGTCGGTGGTCGCTCGCACTTGACGGTGGTGGCGGCCATGCTCACGGTGGGTGCCGCCGGGTACTGCGGCCTGGTCCTGGCGGCCCGGGGTCACGGTTTGCTCGCCTACGGGCTCGGTACCGCCATCGTCTTTCCAGTGGGGTGGGGATGGAACGGGCTGTTCAACTTCGCCGTCGTGCGGATGAGCCCTTCCCGGGCCGGCCACGCCACCGGGATCACCCAGACCGGCGGGAGGATCGGAGGGATGGCAGGGCCGTTCCTCTTCGGCCTGATCGCCGAGCACGCCTCGTACTCGGCCGCGTGGGCCGTGAGCGGCAGCCTGATGCTGTTCGCGGCGGGGACGGTCTTGGTGGCCCGCCGGATGCTGGAGCCCGGACCTCCCGCTGTGGTGGACGCCGAGCTGGCCGTCCTCCCCGATGCCGGCACCGGCGTCTGAGCTCAGGCCCCGTCTTCAGCCGGCCCGATCGCCCGACCGAGGTCCGAGGCGACCTCGCGCTTGGACGGGCGCGCATCTCGAGCCGCGACCCCTCGGCTCAGGGATCCCACTCGGGCGGGATGCGCACCAGGCTGCGGCCGATCTCGGCGATGTTCTTCGCGCCGACCAGCCGCATGGTCCGGTCGATGTCCTCGCGCAGCAGGCGCAGGACCCGGTCGATCCCGGAGCGCCCCGCCGCGGCCAGGCCGTAGGCCCATGCCCGACCCACCATCGCCGCCTTGGCCCCCAACGCCACCGCTTTCACCACGTCGGCACCGCGCCGGACCCCGCCGTCGAGGTAGACCTCCACCCGGCCGTCGACGGCACCGACCACCCGGGCCAACGCGGCGATGGTCGCGTCGACCGAGTCGAGCTGGCGCCCGCCGTGGTTCGACACGACCACGCCATCGGCACCCACGTCGATCGCCCGCCGGGCGTCGTCGGCCGTCAGGACGCCCTTGGCCAGGATGGGACCGTCCCACTGCTCGCGCAGCCAGCCGAAGTCCTCCCACTTCGCCGGGTAGGCGAGCCAGTGCAAGAGGGCCTCGAGGCTGGTCATCGTCTTGCCGCCGAGCTCGAGAGAGGTGGTGTTGATGAGGTCGAGGCTGAACCGGTCCCTGGCCGCATCGACCAGCCAGCGGGGGTGCGGGAGCACCCGGGGAGCCATCTTGGTGATCGTGCGCCGATCCAGCCGCAGCGGTGGCGACAGCCCGTGACGCGAGTCCCGCTCCCGGTTCCCCGGCATCGGGGTGTCCAGGGTGACCACCAGCGCCCGGTAGCCCGCCTGCTTGGCCCGGTCGACCAGCTGCTCGGCCCCGGTCCGGCCGCCGAGGAAATAAAGCTGGAACCAGGCCGGGCCGGTGGCTGCCGCGGCGACCTCGGCGATCGTGTGTCCCGACATCGAGCTCAAGGTGGCGAGGGTCCCGGCGGCCCCGGCTGCGCCCACCGCGGCGAGGTCCCCGGCGGGGTCCATCATCCGGGTGAAACCGACCGGACCGAGCAACAGGGGCATCGACACCGAGGTGCCCAGCACGCTCGTGCTCAGATCGGGGGCATCGCCGGTGACGGCCCCCACCCGGGGAAGGAATTGCACCAGCTCGTAGGCGTCGATGTTGGCCCGGAGGGTGGTCTCTGCGCCCGCGCCACCCTCGATGTAGTCCCACACCGGTCCGGGCAGCCGGCGATGAGCCAGACGCCGAGCGTCGGCCACCGTCTTGATGCGGGTGGCCGCTCGGGCCTCTCCTATCCCCATGGTCTCGTCCCCATCGCCGCCACCCCCGGTCGGTCGGTCATAGGGAGGAACCTAGAGCGCGCCAACCCCCGGCCGCCTGTCCGGGGTCCCGAAGAACCGGGCGAAGAACGCTCCGGGGTCACCCGCCCACGGACCGGTCCAGGGCCGCTTGAGTCGCTCCAACCAGGGCGGGCAGCGTCTCGGCCGGGAACGGCATGACCGAGCTGGCGTTGATCTCACAGAGCACGTAGGTGTCGGCGCCGTCTGCGGTCTCGGGCCCGAAGAGGAAGTCGGCGTCCCAGAGCGCGGGGAGCTGGTCCGTGCCGATCTCGAGCCGGCGCTGCATGGCGGGGAGCCACTCCTCCTCCAACCGGTTCCGCAGGACCTGGAAGGCCGGCTCCTCCGGTCCGTACATGACCTTCCGGGACGGGAGCCCCATGATCTGCTCGGCCGGCGGGGCCCGATCCGGATCGAAGCCCTCGGCCGCCCGCTCCTCGGGTGAGAGCCCCCTCGGATACTGACGGGCGAAGCCGACCACGCGATCCCGGACCACGTAGCAACGGACGATGCCCTGGTCGATGCGGCGACAGAACGCCTGATCGACGAGCCGTCCCGTCCCCCCGTAGGCGGAGAACGCCGGCGCTCGCCCGGCCATGAAGCCCCCCAGGGTGACCTCCTCGACGGTCTCGTCCCGGACGAGGGCGTGCTGAACAAGGACGAGGTCGTCGGCCTGCGGCGTCCGGGCACCGGGCCGGCCGCCGGGAACCATGACCTTCCACACCCCGGTTCCCGCGTTGCCACGGTGGGCCTTGAGGACCCGGATGCCGTAGGCCCCAAGACGGGGAGGGAACGCCCGCTCGAATTCTTCGTAGGTCCTGTACAGGTGGGTGTCGGCGCCCCAACCGAGGTCCTTCGTCGTGTAGAGCACCTCCTTCGTGCCCATCTTGGCGATGACCTCGGGGTGGGCGGCGACCCAGACTCCGGCATCGGAGACCTCCCGCAGGATGCCGTCGAGAACCGACCGGTCCCCGTCGCCGGCCACCGGGTCGACCCACACGAGGACGCCGCGGGCGGCCAGCAGCTGGTCACGGACCTCGCCCGCCCACTCGTCGGAGTACACGGCCGGGACGGCGCTCAGGCCGCCCTGGGCCAGGGCGGTGAAGACCGGGGCCAGGCGGGTGTTGGCCGGGGTGGCGCTCCGCCGCAGGTCGGCGTCGCCACGGAAGACGACGGCCACCGTCGGAGGTTCGCTCATGCGATCCTGCTCACCCTTGAAAAAGTAGCGAGGATCGGGTCGGCGGTACAAAGGTGGGCCCGGGTCCGACCGCTCCGGAGGGGCCCGCGACCGGAGGTTGCCCATGACGTCGCGCGACACCCAGCGCCAACCCCACCCCGCCGACCCGGTCCTCGGCGACGACATCGTGCTCGAACTGGTGCGCGCCTGGGTGCCCGACGCCCAGGTGGTCAGCGCGGTGGACGAGACCGGCGGGGAGGCACGCGTCTACGTGGTGGACGGCGAGGTCGTCCTCAAGACCCAGCGACCCCACCGGGTGCGGGAACGGACCAGCCTGGCCAAGGAGGCTTTCCTCCTGGACCACCTGGCGGGCGCCGACCCCACCCTCCCGGTGCCCCGGCCCCTCGGCAACGGCAAGCACCAAGGTGCCGAGTACCTGGTCATGACGCGCATGCCGGGGACCGCCCTGGTCCGGACCGAACTGGCCCCGGCCGTCCGCGACGCCGCGCTGCGGGCGGCCGGGGCCAGCGTCAGGCGGGTCCACGCTGTCGACCAGGAGCCACTGTCCGAAAGTGGGCTCTTCCCCGGCGACTCGGGCCCGGCTGACCTTCCCGGGCGGATCGGCGAGTCCCTCGGCCGGCTGCTCCCCAATCTGGCCGAGAAAGCCGGCTGGCCGGCCGGGTTGGCCCCCGAGCGCGTCCTCCAACGAGCGGTGGCAGCCGCACCGACCGACACCGCGCCGGTCGTGCTGCACTCCAATCCCGGACCTGAACACGTCTTTGTCGACCCCGAAACCGGACGCTTCGTCGGCCTGATCGACTTCGGTGACGCCTACCGCAGCCACCCCGCCTTCGACCCCCGGACCTGGGTTTCCCGCCGGGACTCAGAACAGCTCCTCGCCGGGTACGTCGAGGCCGGGCCGCTCGGCCCGGGATTCATGGTCGCGTGGCACCTCGGCCTGCTCATCCAGGAGGCCACCTTCGCCGCCTACGGTTGGCAGGACCCGGGGCAGGCCGCGGCGAACATCGCTCGGATCCTCGACCAGCTCGCCTGAGCGCGTCAGCCACTAGCGGGGAGATCTGGCCCCGCCTCCCCGTCAGGTGATCTCGCCCCGGACCGGTTGGCCCGCCTGCTGGAGGCGGTCGTCGTCGTCAGTCGCCGGGCAGTGGCAGTGGCAGTGGCAGTGGCAGTGGCCGTGGCAGTGTCGTCCGGTGTCGACCGGGCCTGCTCCTCGGGCGGCAGGACCTTGTGGAAAGCCAGCCAGTAGACGATCACATTGGCCCCCATGAACGCCGCAGCGCCGAAGAGCGGTGCGTCCTCGAGCACCGACATGAGGGCGCCGCCGATGGCCGGGCTGATGCCCGAGGTGACCTGGGAGGGCAGCGAGCCCAAGGCGGCCACCATGCCCCGCCTCCCCTCCTGTGCGACCCCCATCACATAGGACTGGCGCGCCGGCAACCCGAGGGAGTTGAGGGCCATCCGGAGGCCGTAGATGATGCCGGCCCAGAGGAAGTCGGGTGCCCAGGCCATCACCACGAGCAGGCCGACGGTGACGGCCCGGGTGACGGTGACCGTCATCACCGCCCCGAGGCGGCGGGCGAGCCGGGCGGCGCCGAGGTAGGGCAGCGCGGTCGCCAGATTGATCACTGTGTAGAGGATCCCCAGCTGACCGGCGCTTACCCCGAAGCGGACGTGGAACCAGTACGTGAGCAGGGGGCCGAGGAACCCGAAGCCGAAGCCGTTGAGGGAGTTGGCCAGGGCCAGGCGCCCCACCAGCTGGCCCGTCCGGAGCGTGGGGGATCCTCCGGGCTGGCCCCCCGACGGCGGATCCCCGGTGGACCCGGTGCCGGCCGTGGTGGGGGAGGTGGCGGTCGCCGCCGGGGGCCCCTGCGGCGCGGCCGGCCGGGCGACCCGGCCCCGCCCGCTGCGGCCGTCGCGCAGGGCCAGGCTCACGACGACGACTCCGACCGACACCACCGCGCCCAGGAGGAAGACCAGGCGGTAGGAGGCGATGAGGGTCCAGCCAGAATTGTGCAGCCAGTCGGGGACCCAGGCCACCAGCGAACCCAGGGCACCGGCCATCACCCCGATGAAGCCGATGAACCCGAAGGCGGCCGTGCGTCGCTCGTGGCCCGCCGACTCCGCCAAGAGGGGTTGCTCGGCCGGGAACACCGGTCCCCAGGCCCCCCCACTGCCGGCCCCGCCTCCCCGGCCCACTCCGCCGAGCCCACTGGCGATCACGATGAGCGGAAGGCTCGTCGTGGCCGCCATGACCAGCCCACCGATCACACCGACCCCGCCCAGGAGCACGAGCATGCGCCGCGGCCCGAACCGGTCGGTGGCAAGGCCCACCACCAGGACGAGCAAGGCGGACATGACGGTGGCGCCGCTCAGGATCCCGCCGACAACCGAGCTCGAGTAGCCGCGGGCGTCCAAGTAGAGGGGGAAGACGACGGTGAGGAAGGCGACGCCGAAGCTGCGCAGGGCCCGGGCGGCGTACAGCAGCCGCAAGTTCCCCGGCGACGGACCCGTCGTTGCCAGCGCCGCGAGCGGCGCTCCGGCGGAGGTGGCGCGGTCCGGCCCTCCGTTCGGCTGACTCCCGTCGATCCCCTTGGCGCGCCATCCCCGAACCACCACGTGACCATCCTGCCAACTTCCCTACTGGATCCGCAGATCCGGAGCCCAGCCGCTCCCGAACCCACGCCCGGCAGGCGCCGCGCACGGCTTCAACTCGCCCGGCGGGTGGTCGCCGAGGCCACCGATCGAGTCGAGGGCCCAGGGACCCGGCAGACAGCGGCCGGCCATATGCCGAATGGCCCGGTCGCTCCCGTCGGGTCCCGATGGCGAAGGCTCCGCCTGCTGTTACCCGCTGCCGGCGCGGGTGCGGCCCTCCTCCAGGAGCTCGCGCAGACGCCGGTACTGCTCGGCGTCGATCTCCCCGCGAGCGAGCCGCTCGTCGAGGATCCGGGTCGGGTCTCCGCCGGTGGGCGGCCGGTCGTCGTGCCGCCGGAACGTCGTCACGAGGTACCAGACGGCCCAGATGACGAAGGACCAGAAGGCGACCATGACCAGTGCGCCCAACAGCCAGCCCCACCAGTGGACGCCTCCGCCCCAGTACCACATCATTCGAACCACCTCCTCGGCTCGGAATCCTCGCGGGCCTGATACCAGGCTCCCCTGCCCTGGGCTCCGGGCATAGGTCCGTTGGTCCCTGCCCCCTAGAGACGAACGGCCCTAGTCGTGCTCCGGTGGGTCGACCTGGCTGGGCCCATGTCCGTCGTCGGGCCGGTCACCGCTGGGATCGCCGCCGCGATCCATTTCGCTCACGGGCCAAAGAGACCACCGTCATGACCGCCACGCCCCCCGGCCGACCCCGGCGTCGCCTGGTGGTGGGCGGGCTCGCGGCCGGCCTGCTCATGCCAGCGTGCCTCGGCATCGGGTTCGCCGTGTCGCTCGGTGACTCGAACCAGCAGCCCACGAACGCCACCGCGGCGCCCGACGACGACCACCGGTCGATGATGGCGTTCGGCCCGGGTTGATGATGGGTGGCTCCTTCGACTGGACGCATGATGGGTGGCGAGGCGATGCCCGGAGCGTGATGGGTCGGCTCTTCGTCGACGCCCCCGGTCCGCGGGTGCGCCGACCCGCGGCGACCAGACTCGGCCACGCGGTTCCGACCGGGGCCACCGCCGACCGCTCGGCCAACCGGCTCACCTTCTCGACTCGCGACGTCGGGTTGGTCGTGCTGGCCAGCCGGTCGATGCCGGCTGAGAGCTTCGGTATCGCTGGCACGACCAAGCCGACCGTCGTGGTCCCCGTCGGAGCCTGGTGTCGATCGAGCTGATCAACGCGGACTCCGACATGGCCCACGGTCTGGTGATCACCGCCCGGGAGGCACAGTCCTCACCGATGCCGATGATGACCGGCGGCCTCGCCTTCAACGGCGCGGCGCTGCGGTTCCTCAGCGAGTCGACCTCGGCCGGTATACGCGTCGGCACGTTCACCTTCACGGCTTGGAAAGCGGGCAGCTACGAGTAGCTCTGCCCGGTCCCCGACCACGCATAAGACGGCATGGCGGGCAGCTTCGTCGTCTCGAACCGGAGCTGACCCGGACGGGATGGTCCGGTGGTCCTCGCTGGGTCCGCACGGGCGGATGCGGGGCCGGTGGCGGGCCGGCACGGCGCCAAGGAGCTGATACCCGTGGTGGGTAGGTGGCCGGTGTCCGCCGGGCGACCGCGTCGGGCGCGCGACGGCCTCGCGCCAGCATTGAAGGCCCTTGACCTGGCTATCTACCCGGACGAATTTGGTGGTCAATCTGGCGGCCAGCACTGTCTTGACCGCCGTGCTGATCCAGGCTAATACAGGGGTAGGGTATTAACGAACGAAGGAGTCGTGATGACCGAGTCGATGACCTACAGCGTGCCGGGGATGAGTTGTGACCACTGCAAGCACGCGGTGTCGAGCGAGCTCGGCGCGGTGGCCGGAGTGGTCGGAGTGGAGGTGGACCTCGACACAAAGCTCGTCACCGTGACCGGTGAGGGCCTCGACGACCAGACGCTGCGCGCCGCCATCGAAGAGGCCGGGTACGAGGCGGCGTGATGTCGACGCCGACTGCCACCACGGCGGACGGAGCCCAGACGCCGGCGACCGAGCGCCCCCAGCGAATCGAGCTGGCCATCTCGGGCATGACCTGCGCGACCTGCGCGACGCGAATCGAGAAGCGGCTGAACAAGCTGGACGGTGTCGCGGCGAGCGTGAACTTCGCCAGTGAGCACGCCTCCGTCGCGTTCGACCCGGCCCGGCTCGGCGTCGAGGACCTGATCGGTGCCGTCAAGGCCGCCGGGTACGGTGCGGCCCTCCCCGAAGCCGTCACCGACGAAGACCCTGCACGCCCCTACCGCTGGCGCCTGGTGCTCGCGATCGCCCTCAGCGTCCCGCTCGCGATCTTCGCCTGGGTCTCCGCCTCCCGGCCCCCCGGCTGGGAGTGGGTCTCGCTCGTGCTGGCGACCCCGGTCGTCTTCTCCGCCGGCTGGCCGTTCCACCGGGCGGCGGTGGCGAACGCGCGCCACGGGGTGGCGACGATGGACACCCTCATCTCGGTCGGCACCCTCGCCGCATGGGTCTGGTCGACCGTGGTGCTGGTGGCGGGGATGTCGACCAGCGTCTACTTCGACACCGCCGGCGCCATCACCGCGCTGATCCTGCTCGGCCGGTACCTGGAGGCCCGGGCCAAGCGACGGTCGGGTGAGGCGATCCGCAAGCTCCTCGAGCTCGGGGTGAAGGAGGCCCGGGTCCTCTCCGACGGCGTCGAGGTCCTCGTCCCGGTCGAGGCGCTGGCCGTGGACGACCGGTTCGTCGTGCGTCCGGGCGAGAAGATCGCCACCGACGGCGTCGTGGAGTCGGGCGTCTCGGCGGTCGATCAGTCGATGCTGACCGGCGAGTCGCTCCCGGTCGAAGTCGGCCCCGGCGACACGGTGACCGGTGCCACGGTCAACACCTCGGGCCGCCTCGTCGTCCGTGCCACCCGGGTCGGCGCCTCGACCGCCCTGGCCCAGATCGCCCGCCTCGTCTCGGAGGCCCAGGCCGGGAAGGCCCCGGTCCAACGACTGGCCGACCGGGTCTCGGCCGTGTTCGTACCGACCGTGATCGCCGTGTCGGCGCTCACCCTCATCGGCTGGCTCTTGATCGGGGGCGTCGCGGCCACGGCGGCCTTCACCGCGGCGGTGGCGGTGATCGTCATCGCCTGCCCGTGCGCGCTCGGCCTCGCCACGCCGACCGCCCTCATGGTCGGCACCGGGCGTGGCGCCCAGCTCGGCATCGTCATCAAGGGCCCCGAGGTCCTGGAACAGACCCGCCAGGTCACCACCGTCGTCCTCGACAAGACCGGAACCCTGACCGAGGGGAAGATGGCGGTCGCCGCGGTCGTTTCGGCCCGAGGGGCGGATGAGGAGCGGCTCGTGCGCCTGGCGGCGGCGGCCGAGGACGCGAGCGAACACCCGATCGCCCGTGCGATCGCCGACTACGGGCGCGAGCGCCTGGGCACTCTGCCGGGCGTCGAGTCGTTCTCGGCCCGGGCCGGGCTCGGGATCGAAGCCGTCGTCGACGGCCACGCGGTGGTGATCGGCCGACCAAGCCTGCTCGGCGACTGGGGGGTGCGTCTCCCCGACGAACTCGCCACCAGGGTGGCCGCGCTCGAGGCCGAGGGGTCGACCGTCGTCGGGGTCGCCGTCGACGGGGAGGCCGAGGGGCTGGTGGCGGTGGCCGACCGCATCAAAGCGACGAGCCGCCAGGCCGTTGCCGAGCTGCGCGATCTGGGTCTCACCCCGGTGCTGCTCACCGGGGACAACGAGCGGACCGCGTGCTCGGTCGCCGCCGAGGTGGGCATCGACCGGGTCCTCGCCGGGGTCCTGCCCGAGGAGAAGGCGGCCGAGATCGTCCGGCTCCAGGAGGCCGGCGAGGTGGTGGCCATGGTGGGCGACGGCGTGAACGACGCCCCAGCCCTCGCCCGGGCCGACCTCGGACTGTCCATCGGGACCGGCACCGACGTGGCCATCGAGGCGTCGGACATCACGCTCGTGGCGGGGGACCTGCGGGCAGCGGCCGACGCCATCCGCCTGTCGCGCCGTACCCTGTCGACGATCAAGGGCAACCTCTTCTGGGCATTCGGCTACAACGTCGCCGCCATTCCCCTGGCGGTGGCCGGGATCGTCAACCCCATCGTCGCGGCCGGCGCGATGGCATTCTCCAGCGTGTTCGTCGTGACGAACTCGCTGCGCCTGCGTCGTTTCGCTTCGGCGGAGTCCCGGCGATGACCGACACCGCGCGCACCGATGCTGCCCCCGACGCTGCGGAAGGGTCTCCGCCGCCCTACGGCTACGTGGCCAGCAAGAACAAAGAGGCCCTCCTCAACCGGATGCGTCGTATCGAGGGCCAGGCCAGAGGCATCGAGAAGATGATCACCGAGGGCCGCTACTGCATCGACATCCTCACCCAGATCGCAGCAGTGAGCACCGCCTTGGAGACGGTGGCCGGCATCCTCCTCGACGACCACGTCCACCACTGCGTCCGGCACGCGCTCTCCTCGGGCGACGAGGCGGTCGCGGCCGAGAAGACCGAGGAGCTCCTCCAAGCCGTCCACCGGTTCATCCGGACCCGGTGAGACGACCCGCACGCTGGTTCTCCACGAGTTCGCCCGACGGGATCCAGCGCCCGGGCGAGCGACCGCATCCCCGGTCAGGCGATGTCGAGCGGAGGGCCCCTCACGCCTTCGCGCTGCGGTCGCGGTGCGCGCCCCCCGGCCAGCAGCACGACCGGCGCTCACCTTCCTCGAGCTCCTCCTCGGTCCGGCCGATGCGACGCACCCGCGTCGAGCGCCAAGCGGAGGTCGGAGGGGAGCTCGTGCACCACCCCACCGGGCACCTGCCGACCGCTCACCGGCCCAGGGTAGCGGGAGGGCCGTGGCCCAACCGACGGGGCACCGCCCGCCATGCCGGTGTCCCGGGATGGCGCCGACCACGCCGGGCGGCCCCCAGCCGGACCGTCGACGTTCAAGTGGACAGGATGCTCACGCACATGGCCGCAGCGTCACTCCCGATCGCCCCCCCGCCGTTGTGGCAGAGGGCGACCTTGGCCCCGGCCACCTGCCGCTCTCCGGAACGACCCTGCAGCTGCTCGGTCACCTCGACGATCTGGGCCAGTCCGGTGGCACCGACCGGGTGCCCCTTGCGGAGCAGGCCCCCGGACGGATTGACCGGCACCCGGCCGCCGAGCCAGGTGTCCTTGGATTCGATGAGCTTGCCGCCCTCACCTCTCGCACACAGGCCGAGCTGTTCGTAGGCCATGAGCTCCGCCGGGGCAGAGGCGTCGTGACACTCCACCACGTCGAGGTCGAGCGGACCGACGCCGGCCTCCTCGTAGGCCTCGGTGCTGCACACCTCGACCAGTCCCGGCTCGTCGCCCTGGCGGTCCCATCCCGACCGCAACACGCAGGACACCAGGTGGACCGGGTCGCTGATGCCGAGCCGACGGGCCGCGTCCTCGCTCACGATGCCCGCGGCGGCGGCCCCGTCGCCGATGGGGGAACACATCGGTCGGGTCAACGGCTCGGCCACCATCGGCGCGGCCAGGACGTCGGCCACGCTCAGAACCTCGCGGAACTGGGCCCGCGGGTTCAGGCTGCCATGGAGGGAATTCTTGGCCGAGACCGCGGCGAACTGCTCGACGGTCGTGCCGTAACGGTTCATGTGGTTGCGGGCCGCGCTGGCATAGATGTCCATGAACATCGACCGCTTCTCCCCGGCGCCCTCCCCGGCGCTCTTCGCCCCTCCGGCCTTGGCCGACGCCTGCAGTCCCTGCAGGATCGACTGGAGGGCCTCCACGTCGACCGCCCCGGAGAACGCCGAGAACGACCGGGCCTTGTCCGGGTGGTACAGCTTCTCCACCCCGAGGGCGAGGACGACGTCGTAGAGACCGCCGGTGACCATGGCCGCGGCCTGCTGCAACGCGGTGGACGCCCCGGCGCACGCGTTCTCGACGTTGACCACGGGGAGGCGGCCGATCCCGATCGACCGGAGCACCACTTCGCCACGGATGCACTCCTGTCCGGTGATGAGACCGGCCGCCGCGTTGGCCACGTACGCGGCCTGCAGCTCACCGGGGTCGATCCCGGCATCGGCCAGCGCCGCCTGGGTCGCCTCGGCCCCGAGGGACTTGAGACCCCGGTCGAGGTGCTTGCCGAAAGAGGTCATTCCCACCCCGGCGATCACCGCGCGCATCCTCATAGCTCTCTTCCTCTTCTGTTCGGTGTCCTTCGATCAGGCTCTCTTCGGTCAGGACCGGGTCAGAAGAGGCCGTGCCCCTTCAGCCCAAGCGCCTCTTTCAGGTACTCGAGTTCCGCCTCACGGTAGGGCTGGGGGGCCGGAGCGGTGAACATGCCATCGTCGGTGAGCTCCTCCACCACGTCGTCCAACCGGGGGAACGGGTTCCCGAACCGGTTCAGGTGGAACAGCTGCTCGAAGGGTTGCCGGGGACGTTGGCCCCCCGCCTCGGGGCTCTCCGCCGGATACCCGACCGTCTGGAGGAGCAGGACCCGCGCCGTGTCGGGCAGCCCGAGGGTCCCCTTCAGCTCCTGGGCCTTCGGCGTCCCGAGGCAGCACGTGCCGAGACCCTGTTCGAAGGCCATGAGGGTGGCCTGGGCGATGCCCTGCCCACAGTCGACCTCCCCGAGGCCCGGCTGCTTCAGGCCCTCCCGGATGGACTCGAAGAACGGGATGAGCTTCTCTTCCAGCGCCTCGCGCTTTTTCGGGCCGAACCCGAGTGCGCCGGCGGCGAGCAGCTCGCGGAGCCGGTCCCCCTGCTCGTCGACGGCCGCGGTGTCGAGGTACCAGACGATCACGACCGGGGCCAGCTTGATCTGGAACCCGGCCACCGGGGCGAACAGCGCCTCGAGCACCTCGGGGGACACCTGCTCCCGGATTACCACCACCGCCCGGAGGCTCTGCACGTTGCCCCAGTGCGAGGCCAACCTCGCCGCCTCCAGCATCCGCTGGATCTTCTCCATCTCCACCGGTTGGTAGGGGCGCAAGAAGCGAACCGACCGCCGCCTGCCGACCACCTCACGCAGCTGCACCGAGACTCCCTCCTTTCACAGTCGGGACGCCGCCACGATGCCCAGCACCTCGTTGCAACCGTCCTCGATCATCGACGCCCGGGCGTCCCGGAGCAGCGTCTCGACCGGGTACTCCCGGCTGAGTCCGTTCCCCCCGAACATCTGCACGGCCTCGCTGGCCACCTCGAAAGCGGTCGAGGTGGCGAACACCTTCGACGCCATGGAGTACTGGACGAGGGGCGGGTGGGTGGAGTTGAACGCGGACACGCGGCGGGCGAGGGACCGTGCCGCCTCGACCTTCATGAACATCTTGAACAACCGGCTCTTCACGCTCTGGTGCTCGAAGATGGTCGTGCCCCCCTGAACCCGGGTGTGGGCGTAGTCGACGGCGTGTTCGAAGGCGGCGCGCGCCACCCCCACGAAACAGGTGCCCATCCCGGCGTTGGCCATGGCCAACACCGCCTCGAGCGGGAGGGGATAGGTGTCGGGCCCGACCACCAGGTGGTCGGCCGGCACCCGCACGTCGTCGAAGAAGATCTGCCCCTGGTTGAGCGCCCGCTGACCCAGCTTGTCGAGGGGCTTGCCGCGACTCACGCCGGGTCGGTCCAACGGGACCAGGACCACGCAGCCGCCGGCCAGGCCCTGGTCGCCTTCCAGCGTGCAGAACAGGGCGGCCGCGGTGGCGATCGAACCGTTCGAGACCCATGCCGACTTCTGGCCGTTGACCACGACGTCGCCCCCGACCCGTCGGGCCACACAGTTGGCCTGGATGGTCGGGTCACGGAAGTGGCGCTCGGTGAAGGCCAGGACGTCGCTGCCGTGGTCGGGCTCGGTCACCGCCCAGCAGCCGATCGAGTTCTTGAACTCCTCGGCCAGCCCGGGATTGCCGGACATGGCGGCCAGCATGCGGGGAAACCCGGCTACCCCCAGGCTGATCGCCAGGCCGGAGTCGCCCCACCCCTGCTCCTCGCTGATCGCCGCCCGCAGCTGGGCCCGGTCCTCGGGCTCCAGGCTGACCTCGGCCTCCAGGCCGTCGAGCCCGAGCTCGGCGTGACGCTCGAACATCTCCCACAGCCGTGAACCCGGGGCGATGACGTCGGACGGGTCGGCCAGCTTGTCCAGGGCGGTCCCGATCGGGCGCATCACCTCCTCGGCGAACTTGTGGACGACGTCGCGGATCTCCACCTCGGTGTCGCGCAACCCTCCGATGTCAACGGTCGACATGATCGCCTCCCCCCAGAGCCCAGTTCCTTGTTGACCGTAGGGCGCCGGAGGGCCAGCCGAATAGGGACCTTTGGCCCTAAACATGGCGAGAAGAGGGGGTCCTTAGCTCCCGGTCTTGTCGGTCGGTCGGGGGCATGCTCAGCTGTCCTTCGTGACCGACGAGCCCGAAGCCGTGGTCCTCTGCGGCGGGTTCGGTGCGGCCCGCTTCTTGGGCGGCCTGCTAGGCGCGCTCGACGACCCGTCGCGCCTCATCGTCGTGGTCAACACCGGCGATGACGTCGTGTTCCACGGCTTGCGGATCTGTCCCGACCTCGACTCGGCCCTCTACGCCCTGGCCGGGCGCTTCGACGAGGAACGGGGCTGGGGCCCGGCCGGCGACAGCTTCTCGGTCTCGGCGGCCCTCGGCCGCTACGGGCCGGAGTGGTTCAACGTCGGGGACGAGGACCTGGCCCTCCACCTCCGCCGGACGGAGCTGCTCGACGGCGGGGCCACCCTGACCGAGGCGACCGGGATCCTGGCGGGGGCCTGGGGGATCCGGCCAAGCCTGCTCCCGGTCAGCGACGACCCCATCGCCACCGTGATCCGCACCGAAGTGGGGGACCTGACGCTCCAGGACTACCTGGTGGCGCGCCGGGCCGAGCCCCCGGTCCACGGCGTCGACTACGTGGGCGCGACCGAGGCGGGGGCCGCGCCGGGGGTGGCCGAGGCCATCGCCCGGGCCGAGGTGGTCGTCGTGGCACCGAGCAATCCGGTGATCAGCATCGGGCCCATGCTCGCGGTGCCCGAGGTCCACGGCGCGCTGGCGGCCCGCAGCGGGCCGACAGTGGCCGTCTCGCCGGTCGTGCTCGCCACCGCCCCGCGCACCGGTCCCGAGATCCAGCGCTACCGGGCCCGGGAGCGCCTGATGGCGGGCATAGGCCTCGCCCATCGCCCGGCCGCGGTGGCCGAGGCCTATGCCTCGTTCATCGACGCCTTCGTGGTGGACCGACGGGACACCGAAGAAGCTCGGGAGCTGGCCCGTCGCGGGCTGCCGGTCCTGAAGGCCGACACGCTGGCCCCGCCGGGTCCGCCCCGCCGGGAACTGGCGGTCCAGGTACTGGACTTCGCCCGAGCTGGGCTCGCTCCGCGACCACCAGATGGTCGAGCAGTTCGACCGTGGCCCGATAGAAGAGGTGGGGCTCCCGCTGACCCAGACGGTCCACGATCCACGGGCACCACCGGCTGAGATGGCGCTCGACGCGGTCGCCCTGGGCCTCGCGCAGCGCCCGGACGCTGGCCCGGGCGCTGGCCCGCCCCTCGCTCGCCGCCAGAAAAGAGAGGAACTCGAGCACGGTGGGGACGGCGTCGGGCAGGTCCTGGCTGCTCGCGCCCTCCGTGCTCAGCCCGAAATGCCGGTAGAGGCGGAGGAGCTCTTCCATCACCTGGTGACGGCCCCCGCCGTAGAGGCCCCCGTACAGCGGGACGGGCGGGCCGTCAACGGGGAGGTCGAAGAGCCGGATGTACTCGCTCCCGAGGCCCTCGACGTCGGGCCCGGGCACCAGCGCGTCACGGTCGAAGGGCAGCTCGTAGGGTAGGGCGGCGGTCAGCCCGGTCAGCCTCGTGCACAGCTCCCCGGTGCCGAGCGCGTCCAGGAGGCTCGGACTCGGGAACGTGAGCATGTCGGCCAAGGTGGCCCACATCCCGGCCCGGGCCGGAGCACTTCGACGGTGGGCGGCCTCGACGTCGGCGTTCCCCCGGGGCCGCTCCGCCACGGCTTCAGCGGTGCCGGGCCGGCTCGACACGGGCCGGGTCGACGTCGAAGGGGCCGAGCAGGTCCCGCCAGTTGCGGGCGATGAGGATGTCCATCAGCTCGGAGGGCTCCCCCGCGGCGACGCGCTCCCGCTCCGCCTGCAGGGTGGCCAGGGCCGCCTGCACCTCCGGGCCGAACAGCCGCTCCAGGTCCTCGAGCGGCATCCGGGACCGGGACGGGTCGAACCGACCGTCCTCGTCGAATGCGTCGGGCAACAGCGGTGGCACGTAGAAGACGTTCGGCATGACCTCGAAGTCGGCGTGGAGCGGCAGGGCCACCTGGAAGGTGTGGACCAGTCGGTGCACCGCGCTGTCGGGGTCGTCGAGGTACCCGATGTGGTGGAGCCGGCCTGGGCACTGGCGAACACAGGCCGGCGCGACCCCGGCCTCGAGACGCGGGTAGCACGAGATGCACTTCTGGGCGACCGAGCGCTCCTTGTTGAAGTAGATCCGCTTGTACGGGCAGGCCTCCACGCAGAAGCGGTAGCCGTGGCAGCGCTCCTCGTCGATCAGGATGATCCCGTCCTCGTCGCGCCGGTAGATCGAGTCGCGCGGGCACGCCTCCAGGCAGGCCGGCTGGCTGCAGTTCATGCACAAGAGCGGCAGGTAGAAGAAGTAGGAGTTCGGGTAGCTCCCACCGCCCTGGTCCTCGTCCCAGTTCGGCCCCCAGCCGGGTTCGGCCCCGTCGTGTTCTTTCGGCCGCAGGAAGGTCTTCCCGTAGCCCTCCCCGTCGAACACCTGCTCGTAGTCGAACTCCCAGGCCTCGCCCCACTCCCGCCCCGAGGGCAGCTCGCCGGGGACCGGCGAGCCGTTCCGGTAGCCGCCGCCGAGCTCGAAGGCGTCACGCGGGGTGCCCCGCCCGGGGATCGTGCTCACGATGTTCCACCACATGGCGTCCATCCCCGGCCCGCTGGTCCACTGGGTCTTGCAGGCCACGGTGCAGCATTGACAGCCCAGGCACTTGTTGAGGTCCAGGACCATGGCGAACTGTTGCTTCGGCCGGCTCCCCGGTGCGGCCGGCGCCTCGGTGCTCCCGCTCGACGCTGTGCTCATGGCAACCTCAGCTCCTGCCAGCTCGGGGTGTGTGACTTGATGCCGGCTCGCTCGCGCGCCGCACCGCACCAGATCGCGAACGCCACCGGCACGTTGCGCCCGGCGCCGAACGGCGACCCTGGGTCGATGGGCCGCGACAGCACCACCGACCAGGACCCGGCTTCGTGGCGGGCCTGTGCCCGGAGCGGGTCCGCTTTGGCCCGCTCGACGGTGCCCAACCCGCGGGCCCGGACGGCGAAGGGCCCGAGGGGCCCCGCCTGCCAGTGCCAGCCGGCCACCGGCCGGCGTCGGCTGCCCATGGTGGCGAGCGGGGCCGACACCCCGTCCGCCGGGAACAGCACCGCACAGGCGTCGGGGAAGGCATCGAGGTCGGACAGCGCCGGCACCGGGCGGGGGGCGGCCCAGCACAGACGAAGCGAAAGCGTCCCTCGGGCCATGAGCGCCCGTACCTCGACCTCCCGGGGGTTGGCCCGGGGCCGGTTCGCCCACGCGGCCTGTACGTAGGCCGAGGGCAGCCGGTCGAGCGGGGTGGGCTCGAGGGCCAGGCGCGCGCCGGGCACCGTCTCCCACTCCGGTGCACCCGGGTCGAGGAACGGCTCGGAGCCGACGTCCAGCACGCCGGCCTCGATGGCCAGCTTGGAGGTGGCGGCGAGCGGGCTCACACCGGCTCCCGGGACTTCTCCACCTCCACCGCGACCTCCTTGGGGACGTGGTTCATCGACATGTAGGCGCTTCGGTAGTGGAGGTGGGCGTAGCCACCGACCATGTTGTTCGGTTTGAGCGGGCTGGCCGTGACGGCGTTCTGGGTCGCGCCGCCGGGGAATTGGTAGCCCTCCCAGGCGTGGTAGCAGATGATCTCCCCGGGTTGGACCGAGGGCGACACCTTCGCTCTGACCCGGAACTCGCCGACGTCGTTGTAGACACGGACCCAGTCGCCGTCGTCGATCCCCCGGCTCCTCGCGTCGCTCACCCCGAGATAGGCGACCGGCTGGCCCCGCTGGAGCCGCAACAGCACCTGATTGGCCCGGAAGATGGAGTGCTGGCTCCACCGGGTGTGCCCACCGGTGAGCCGGAGTGGGTAGGGGCCGCCGGCCATGGTCGGCTCCTTGTGGGTGCAGAACTGCTCGCCCACCTCGAGGAACCAGTCGTGGTCGAGGTAGAACTGCTGGCGGCCGGTCAGGGTCGGCCAGGGCATCTTGTCGGACACGAACCAGTCGAACTGGTTCTGTGGTCGGGAGTCGTCGAAGTCGCTCATGAGGCTGTTGAGGCCCATGGCCAGGTGTACCGACGGGACGTGACGGATGCGCACCATGCCGGCCTCCGCCGCCTCCCTCCACGGCTCCTCGTCCCCGAGATCGCTCTTCCTCGTCACAGGGGCGTGGCGGAGGATGTAGTTCAGGGCCGCTTGCTCGCCGTCGGCGTCGGGCGTGTAGACGCCCCCGCCGCTCATCTCGTCGTAGAGATCGGTGAGGCTCCGTTCGAAACCGTTGCTGTCGACGAAGGTGGAGACACCCCGCTCCTTGGCCCGCTCCTGGATCTTGCGCGCCAACAGGAGCGCGACGTCCCACTCGTGCTTGGACTCATAGAGCGGGGGCACCGCTCGGTCCCCCACGACCACGTAGGGCAGGTACGACTGTGCGTACTTGATGCCCGGCTTCTCGTAGTAGCCGGCCGATGGCAACACGTAGTCGGACCACATGCCCGACGTCGACAGCCGGAAGTCGCAGGTAACGATGGTGTCGATGCTCGCCCAGAGGCTGTCGCGGATCGTGGATCCGTTCGGCCAGCGCCGGAGCGGGTTGGGGCCCGAGTAGTAGAAGAAGCGCGGCCGCTTGGGGGGACGGGGCCAGATCGGCTGCCAACCGCGCGAGATGATCTCGTCCATGTAGTCGGCCACCGAACGAGGAAGGGACGGATCGGCGTAGTCGTCGCGCGACGCCACCTTGCGCCACTCCGGGTCGTGCGCGTACAGCCACGGGATGAGCGGGGTGCTGCGCGACATCTTCGACATCTCGGCCATGAGCTTCTGGGCCTGGGTCATGTCGATGCTGTCGATCGGCATCTCGGGCGGTGGCTCCGTCCGCAGGCTCGCCCCTTCGCCGGGCAGGACGAAGCCGGGCATGGGCCACCAGCTGGACACCTTGAGCCCCGACCCCGGCTTCCCCCCGGTGTTGCCAGTGAGCGCCATGAGGTAGGCCATGCCCCGCTGGAACAGGTCGGAGTGGTAGTGCTTGCAGGCCCCCCAGGAGGCGTAGATCATGGCCGACCGGGCCGCGGCCAGCTCCCGGGCCACCTGGCGGACGTTGTCGGGGTGCACGCCGGTGATCTCCCCCACCCGTTCGGGCGGGTAGTCGGCCAGATGGCGGCGGAGGAGCTCGAAGACCGGACGCACCTTCACCCGGCTCCCGTCGACGAGTGTCACGGTGTGCGCACCACGCAGAGCCGGGAGGGTGCCTTCGGGCAGTGCGATGGTCCTTTGCTCGGCGCCCCAGGACCCAGGGGCGAGCCGCTTGCGGTTCGTCACCACGTCCCAGTAGTAGAAACGCTCGGTCGAACCCCCCTCGACCACGTCGCTCTCCCGCAGGAACCGACCGTCGTCGTCGCGGATCAGGAACGGGAGATCGGTCTGCTCCCGGATGAAGTCGCTGTCGATGAGTCCCTCGTCGACGAGGACGTGCGCCAGGCCGAGGGCGAGGGCGGCGTCGGTGCCGACGCGGACGTTGAGCCAGCGGTCGGCATGGACGGTCGAGGCGCTGAAGTCGGGGGACACCGTCACGACCTTGGCGCCCCGGTAGCGGGCCTCCCAGATGAAGTGGGCGTCGGAGGGACGGGTATAGCTGGGATTGCCCAACCAGATGAGGATGTAGTCGGACAGGAACCAGTCGTCCGAGGTGCCCTCGCTCATGTAGGTGCCCCAGGTCTGGATGAGGCCGACCGGCAGGTCGCCGACGCCGGCCCACGAGTCGATCGTGCTGGCGGCGAGGGCGTTGGAGAACAGGTGCATCTCGAGGAGCGACCCGATGCCGTTGTCGATGTTGGTGGTGCCGTGGTCGTAGACGACGCACTCAGGACCGTCCTCCACGATCACGTCGATGATCCGATCGGCGATCTCGCCCAGCGCCTGGTCCCACGACAGGCGCTCCCACTTCCCCGAGCCCCGGGGTCCGACCCGCTTCATGGGGTAGCGGATCCGGGTGGGGTCGTACATCTGGACGCTGTAGGCGCACCCGGCCGGGCACCCCCGAGGATTGAAGTCCGGGACACTCTCGACGGTCTGGGCGTAGTTGGCGTTCTGCTCCTCCCGCCAGACGACGCCGTCCTTCACGTACGCGTCGAAGGAGCAGGCCGAGATGCAGTTGACCCTCAGGTGGGAGACCTTGACCACCCGGTCCCAACTCCAGGCGTCCCGGTAGAGGTCCTCCCAACCCCGGTACCGGTACGGTCGCTCAAGGAGCTCGTCGAGGCGCGACCGACCGTCGAGCGGGGCCAGCCGGCGCAGGTCCGTCGCGGCGCCCTGTGGGGCAGCCCTCGTGGCCATCTCGGCCAACCCGGCTTCAGGCCTTGGTGGACTTCGCGGGCGCCCGCTTCGGTCGGGAGGCGGAGGCCCGGGGTGCCGGCGCAGCGGCCGGAGTCTCGGCTTCGCCCTCGATCTCCTCGGACTCCGGCGTCTCTTCCGCCGAGTCCTGCGTCTTCAGTTTCGCGAGGTCAAGGTTCAGCAGGAGACCGAACACCGCGCACCACCCCCTCGGCCTGGAGTCGACCAGGCTCGAAATCGAACGGACTCACCCAGTATTCGCCATCGGTCCTGGTCACGGTAGGGCCGAAAGTCCCTATCTCTCCCGGACCCCAGGAGATCAGGCGGGTTCGACGCTCACCCTGGTGTTGCGCATCACCGGGCAGGGCTGCCACTCGTTCCCCCAATACCGCAGGTGGCCGTAGCCCCCGGCCAGGTGCAGCCACTTGAACATGCCGGGCTCGGCGTCGTTGGGCCCCGCCCACCCGGGGAACTGGTAGTTGTCGAAGCCGTTGTACATGATCACCTGACCCGGCCGGGCGGCCGCCGAGGTCTTGACCGGCACCCGGAACTCCCCTCGGTCGTTGAACACCCTGGCGGTGTCGTGGTCGGCGAGACCGAGCCGCGCCGCGTCGTGCTCGTTGATCACCAGGTGCGGGCCGCCCCGGTGGGTCTCCAGCATGAGCTGGTTGGCGGTGTTGAGCGAGTGGATGCTCCACCGGTTGTGACCGCTCGACATCTGGAACGGGTGGTCGCCGCCGCTGGCCGGCGGCTCTTTGTGCCGGGGCAGGTGCTCGTCGGCCTCGATGAACCAGGGGTGGTCGATCAGGAACTGGGCCCGCCGGCACAGGGTGGGGTAGGGCTCGCCGTCCTCGACGTGCTTGCGGAACGGGACGAAGGTCTCCGTCGCGCTGGGCTCGGTGGCCTGGCCGACGGCCCGGGGCGTGATCCCGAGGCTCTCCCAACGGAAGTACCCGCGACGGCGGACCTCGTCCAGGCTCGCCTCGGGGGGCAGGGACCCCACGACGCCGCTGTCCCGCAGCATCTCGTCGATGATGACCTCCTGGTCGGTCCACATCCCGTCGGCTGTGAAGGCCACGTGCATCGAGCCGTAGTCGTGCTCGCGGCCCCAGGCGTCGGTGACCGGGGCCACCCCACGTTCCCGGGCCCGCACCTCGAGCTTCTCGGCGATGCGCCGGAAGCCCTCCCACTCGTCGACGGCCTCACCGGGAGGCTCGACGGCCTTGTCGCAGAAGGTGAGGTGCATCACGTGACAGCTCGGGATCCCAAAGCCGATCTTCTCGTACTGCTGGGCCATCGGCAGGACGATGTCGGACCAGGTGGCCGTGGCGCTCATGCGCACGTCCATCGTCACGACCATCTTGAGCTGGGGCCAGAGGTGCTCGAGCAGCATCTTGGTGCCGCCGCGGGTCCGGCGCAGGACGTTGCCTCCGCACTCGATGAGCACTTGGGGCGGCTGGTCCTCCCGGGGCGTGTCCACCCCGGTCCACCAGCCCGAGTCGATCGCCTCTCGCCACAGCTCCTCGAAGGGCCGGGGCATGGAGGGGTCGTGCCACTCCCGACGCTCCCAGGCGTCCTTGTAGCCGGCGAAGCGGTACCAGAAGAACACCGGGGGGACGAAGCCGCCACCGCCGCCGCCGGACCGTGCCGCCTCGATGGCCCAGATCTTCTCGGTCAGGGTCGGGTCGGCCTCGAGCGCGTCGCGCATGACCGAGTCCCGCATGTCCACGATGGCGGCCGCCTCGTCGGGACCGCGGTGGGTCTTCAGCGCGAAGGTGATGAGGCCGTCGAGGAATCCCCCGACCCAGGCCCGCATCCCGGTCCCGTGCCGGCCCCAGTTCCCGGTCAGGGCCAAAAGAAGCGCCTGGGACCGCTCGATCAGGTCCCCGTGGTAGTGCTTCGACGCCCCACCCAGGGCCCCGAGGATGTTGGTGCGGTGCCGGGCCACCTTGCGGGCCAGCGCCCGGATGGTGTCGGGGTGGAGGCCGCAGACCTCGGCGGCCCGTTCGGGCTCATAGTCGGCCAGGCGCTCGCGCACCATGGACAACACGGTGGTCACCTGGACCGGACCGTGCAACGTGTCGACCGTGAAGGTGCCCTCCAGCGCCGGGCGGACGTCACCCCACCACAGTGTGCCCCGGGGTGCCTCGACCGGGCGGCCGGTGGTGGCGTCCCAGGCGAAGAGCTGCTCCTCGCTCCCCCCCTCGACGACGTCGGAGGCCCGCAGATAGCGGCGGGTGACCGGGTCGACCAGTAAGGGCAAGTCGGTCTGGGTGGCCACGAACGACTCGTTGACCAGCCCCTCGTCGATCACCACCTGGCACATGCCGAGGGCAAGGGCGGCGTCGCTGCCCGGACGCACCGGCAGGTGGTAGTCGGCGTGGACGGCCGAGGGACTGACGTCGGGCGAGATCGTGTAGACCTCGCAGCCCCGGTAGCGGGCCTCGGCCAGGTAGTGGACGTGGGGGATCCGGGTGTAGTTGGGGTTGCCGAACCAGATCAAGAACACCTCGGAGTGGAACCAGTCGTCCACGCTGCTCACCGGGTCGAACATGCCCCAGGTGAGGTACTGGCCGGCCGCGAAGTCGTTCATCTCGGCGTTGAGGTCGAGGGTCAGGCCGCCGGTCAGGCCCATGAACTTGCCCCGTCCGGCCAGAGCAAGGGTGCCCAGGTTGCAGCCAGACGGCGCCACCAGGGCTTCGGGCCCAGTCTCGAGCGCAGCGTCGAGGATCGCGTCGGCGATCTCGGTGCACGCCTCGTCCCAGCTGATCCGTCGCCACTTGCCCTGGCCCCGCTCGCCGTCCCGGCGCAGCGGGTATAAGACGCGCTCGGGGGCGTCGAGCAGTCGAGACCAGCCCACACCCTTCTGGCAGCCCATCGGGTTGAGGTCGGGCACGCCGTCCTGGTACACGGGGAAGGTGGCAGCCGACTCCTCCCGCACGACCTTTCCGTCGCGCAGGTAGACGCGCATCGGGCAGTTGCCGGGGTAGCAGTCGATGCAGTGGGAGGCCCACCGGACCTCATCCCACGTCCATCGACTCCGGTACCGGTCGGCCTGGTCCGCCCCCGCCTCGGCCACGGCGAGAGTCACCACAGGGGTTGCCTCGTTCGACATGGCCACCTCCTTCCGTCTTCTCAAACCCGCGGGTCAGGTGATCCGCTCGTCGGTTAGGTACAACATGCCGTTGGGGTCCGATGCCGCCAGCATGCCCGTCACCACCTGGCGCCCCACACGGCGAAGTCCGGACCCTTCCTCGTGGCCCACCGCCAACGACGGGGACCACACGGTGACCATCGCCTCGTCCACCAGCTCCCAGAGGGTGTTGATCGGCTCGGCGGTATCGGGGTCCCCCGGCACCACGTGCATGTTGGTGACCGGGAGCCCGACCGCCTCGTCCAGGTACCAGCTCGGGTGGGACGCGAAGACCGGGCCGGTCTCCCCGAGCCCGAAGACGCTGAGCGCGACCCCGCCCACCGCTCGGCCCGCCGCCCGCCGCTCGTCAGGGTCGAAGGGGCCCTCGACGAAGAGCAGCACGGCGCGGCCCGCGCCATCTCCCTTCCTGCGCCGCCGCTGCCAGCTGGCGAGGGCATCGGGCATCGAGGTGAGGACCCAGGTCGGGGTCCAGGTGGCGTCGGCCTCTGGCGCGTCGTCCCCGGGCTCGGCCAGGACCACGGTGTCCCCGCCGGCCAGTGTGGCGCCCAGGCCGCACAACCCCTGCCAGCTGCAGGGCGAGAAGGTGGACAACCAGACCTGCCCGTCGCCGGCGCCGAGGAAGCCCCGCAACGCGAGGGCGCCGGCCAGGAGCGATCGCTGGCTGTGCCACACCGGACCGGTGCGGCCGGGGACGAGGGCCGCCGGCTCGCGCAGGCAGGTCGCCCCCGAGGAGGTGGCGGACTCGATCGGGACGTCGCTCGCCGGCTCCCAGGACGCCGACCCAGCCGCGGGCACGAGGCGCGCCGATCGACCCGACGCCAGCGCCCCGAGCACCACGACGGCGCCCTCGGCGCTCGCCCCGGCCTTGACCGTCACCCGACCACCCGCGGGTATGGCCGCCTCGATGGCCTGCACGATTGCACCGACCCGCTCGGCCAGCTCCCCGGCCCCGATGCCCTCGGCCCCGGCCGCCAGGAGCGGGCGGTCGGGGGGACGTCGGGCCCAGCGCCGAACCAGCATCTCATCCAGGCCGTAGGGGGGGACGCCGAGCACACGGGGGATCCCCTCAGGCCAGTACCACGACGGGGTGATGGAGATGGTCTTGGGCACCGGGGCCTCCTCAGCCCCGGCCCAGCCCGGGTCCGCCCGGGACCGCCAGGAGGAGGGTGGTCAGGAGGGCCAGGGCCAGCTCGGCCCGGAGCAGAACGTTCATGATCCGGATGGCTCGCAGTCGGCCCCGGCGCGACGCCGCCAGGACCGCGTCGGACGCGCCGGCCGGCCCCCGGCGGTGTGAGATCGGGTGGACCAGGAGACCCATCAGCAGAACCAGGCCGACCAGCGCGGCCCAGCACAGCACGAGCAGCACGTCCCCCCAGCCTCCGGCGGTGGCGCCTCCGCCACCGACGCCGGCGGCCAGCTCGAGCCGGCCCCCGGTGGCCGCCCCCCAGCTCGCCGCGAGGAGGCCCAGGCCGCCGAGCGCGACCCACCGGTAGCGCTGCCCCATCCGCTGGCACACCACTCCGGTCTGCGCCGGCGGGAGGTCGGGTTGGACCGGCCGCCACACGAGCTCCATGGCGATGGCCCCGCCGAGGTAGACGCTCCACCCGACGGTGGCCAGGTAGCCGAGAGCGACCCGCATCACAACAGCCCCTTCCCGTAGGCCATGGACGCGCCCAGAAGGACGATGAAGAGGGCGATGAGCAGGTCGACCCGGGTCACCCACGAGATCTGGGTGGCGGCCCGCTGCATGGTCTCGAGCCGTTGGGCCACCGCAGCCGCCCCGCCCTGGGACTTGGCCCGATTGGCCAGCCGGGGCCGCAGGACGAAGGTGATCACCGCGCCGTTGATGACCAGGACCACCCAGAGCATCATCATCGTGAACAGCGTCCGCCCGAGGCCGGTGGTGAACAGCCCCACCGACTGGTCCGATTGGGAGAAGAACAAGAGCAAGCCGCTGATCGGGAACAGGGCGAGCGACGACCACACCAGCACCAAGAACCGGTCGGCCGAGCGTTGGGCGACCACCTGGGCCTGCGCCGGCGGGATGAACTTCTGCGCCGGACTGAGCACCACCTCCATGGCGATCGATCCACCGACATAGGTCGCCACCGCCAAGAGGTGCAGGTAGCCGGCCAGCACGCCGACCCAGGTCGCGGTCATGACGTCCCGTCCGCCGCCGGGTCGGGCATGCCGGGGTGCCAGGTGCCGAAGTGCTCGAGGATGGCCGGGGTCAGCGCGTACGGCTCACCGTTGCCGACCCCGAATGCCCGGTAGAAGGAGGCATCGACGTGGTGGACCTGCACCGACAGTTTGGCCCGAACGGGGTTGACGTAGGCCGGGCAGCACCCGTGCTTGGCCACCAGGTACTCGACCGTGGCGATGGCCGCTTCCTCGGCCCAGTCGGACACCTGGGCGCGCGGATGGTGGAGGACCTCCTCCATCACCGCGGGCTGATAGGGCGAGGTGGCCGGACCCTCCGGCGGGGCCAGCGAGCCCCCCTGTTGGTAGCGCAGTTCCCGGACGTAGCGCACGGCCGAGGCGGCGTCGGGGAACCGGGGCGAGGGCACCATCACCGGCTCCTTGACGCCGGCCAGCCCTACGCAGGTCGAGGTCGCGCTGGGGTTGGTGGCGGCGTCGCGGGTGAGGAACGAGAACCCGAGCCCTTGGGCCAGCTCCGGATAGGCCCCGAGCACGAGATCGTCGGCGTAGGAACCGGTGGTCCATGCCCCGAGGCCCAGGGCCTCGGAGGCCAGCCGGATGTTCTGCACGATGCAACCGACCTGACCCATGTGCAGGAGCAGGGCGAGCTCGTCGAAGACCGGGACCGGGAACCCCACCTCCAAGAAACCGGGCCGGATCCACTCCGCGCAGCCAGCCGGTTCGTTCGAGTCCGGGTCCATCAGGTAGAAGCCCGACCACTCGTAGGAGGTCAGCAGCTGGTTGAACCACTCGAGGCCCACGTCCCCCACCGGGAGCAGCCAGGTGCTTCCCGGCCGGTTCAGGTTGTACTGACCGGCACCCAGCGCGTTCACGTTCCTCGTGCCCGGGGGGGCGGCCGGCCACCCGACGTCGGGACGCCGGTCGGACACCTGCCGACGACCCTCCCGGTACCAGGTGAGCACCTTGTGGTAGTCGGCGGGACCGGCAATCTCGACCGGTTGGACGTCGTCGTCGGGCGGACGATACAGCCACACGCCCTCGTCGTTGATCACGAACAGGTCCACCGAGAGGTCGTTGGAGGACGACGGAACGGTCCGTCCCACCCGGGAAAGCATCCCTGCGAGCGCCCCCTGGACCGGCACGTCGGCGAGGGCGATACCGTTGCGGCCGACCGCGGCCCAGCACAGCAGGGCCTCCTCCACTTCGGACAACGGCACCGGCTCGGCCTCGGACACATGACGGAGTGGCCCGGCCGGCTGGACCACGGCCTGCCCGCTCGACCAGGTGAACGCCTCCTCCTCGCCCGTCTCCATGCGGTAGCCGAGCCCGACCCGGCGGGTCCGGACCGTGGAGAGGAGGTCGAACAGTGAGCGCTTGGACTCGAAGGCCTGGGCGAGGAGCGCCTCCTCTCCGGGTTCGAGGTCGGCGGTCATGACGCAGACTCCGCTCGCTCGACGTCGACGAACACCGCCCGATCGGCCGGGACCGGTTGCCACCCGAAAGGCAGGTAACGCAGGTGCCCGTATCGGCCGACGAGGTGGAGCCACTTCACCATGCCCGGCTCGACCTCGTTGGTCCCGGCCCAGCCGGGGTACATGTGCGGTTCGAACCCGTTGTAGACGATCAGTTGGCCCGGCCGGACCCGGGGCGTGATCCGGGCCATCGCGACAAACGCGCCGTGATCGTTGCGCACCCGCACCGTGTCGCCGTCGGCGACCCCGAGGCCCTCTGCGTCCGGCACACTTATGATGACGATGGGTTGGCCCCGGTGGGTCTCGAGGAGCCGATGGTTTCCCATGCCCACCGAGTGCACCGTCCAACGCGAGTGGCCGCTCGTGAGCAAGAAGGCCCCGGCACCGCCCATGGCCGGCGGCTCCTTGTGCCGGGGAAGGTGCTCGTCGGCTTCGATGAACCAGGGATGGTCGATGTAGAACTGCGCCCTGCGGGTGAGGGTCGGGAAGGGCAACGACCGCTCCACGTGCCAGGAGAAGGCGGTCATCACCTGGTTGGCTTCGACGTCGGCGGCCACCGAGAGGCCCGGGGAGAACATGCCCAAACCGGTGAACCGGACACTTCCCTCACGGCGCAGTGTGTCGACCGAGCTGCCAGCAGGGAGCGTCCCGGCGTCGGCGGAGTCCCGAATCCACTCGTCGAGCACGTCCTCCTCGCTGGCGAACGTCCCGTCGAGATCGAACTGGCTACCCAAGAGGTCGAGCCGGCGGTCCTGGCGCCGGCCGTCGCTGTACTCGACGACGTCCCGCTCGGTCGCCCGCTCGGAGATCCGCTTGGCCAGTGCGGAGAAGAGCCACCACTCCGTCCGGGCCTCGCCCGGCGGCGGCGTGGCGGCGTCGGAGAAGGTGAGCCGCAGGGTGTGGGTGATCGGGTACTGGACGTTGACCCGCTCGTACTGCATCGCCACCGGCAGGACCAGGTCGGCGTGCAGCGCGGTCGTCGACATCCGGAAGTCGACCACGACGACCTTGTCAAGCTTGGGCCACAGCCCAGACAGGAGCGGACCGCGGCCCCCACGCGCCCGACGCAGCGGGTTGGTCCCGACGCAGAAGAGGACCCGGGGCGGTTGGTCGGATCCCGGCCGGGCGATGCCCCCCCACCACCCCCGGCGCACCGCCTCGCTCAGGTAGTCATCGAAGGACTTCGACATGGCCGGGTCGGACCACTCGGAGCGGTTCCACGAAGCCCGCCAGCCGCCGTGCCGGTAGTTGAAGAACACCGGCGGGGCCGAGGTGCCCGAGCTGGTGGCCATGGTCAACAACTGGTTGCCGAGCATCTCGTCGGTGGCGTCGGGGTCCATCCGCTTCGCCGCCGCCATCGCCTGGTCGATGCCGTCCATGATGCGGGCCGTCTCCTCGACGCCTTTGCGGGTCTTCATCGAGAAGAGCAGGTACCCGTCGAGCCCGGCCAGGGCTAGGCCCTGGATCCCGGTCCCCGGACGCCCCCAATTCCCGGTGAGGCCGAGGAGCAGGCACATGGCTCGCTCCATGAGGTCACCGTGGTAGTACTTCGGCGTGTTGAAGCCCTCCAGGATCTTGGAGCGGCGGCTGGCGGCGAGCTCGGCCAGACGGTGGATAGTCGAGGGCGACACGCCGCAGACCGGGCCGGCCAGCTCGGGGCGGTAGTCACTCAGGCGCGCCTCGAGCAGGGCCAGCACCGTGGTGACCTCGGCAACCGACCCGTCGGCCAAGGTGACCTCGAAGCGCCCCCGGGGCTCAGGTTCCAGGCCTTCGAGGTCGAGGGTGGCCCGAGGCGCCTCTCGGAGACCGTGTCCGGCGTCCCACAGGTAGAACTGGTCCTCGGCCCCGCCCGAGCGCAGGTCGCGCTCGCGCAAATAGCGACCGGTGTCGGTGCGGACCAGGAGCCCGAGATCGGTCTGGGTCATCGCGAAATCGAGGTCGGCCAACCCCTCCTCCAGCACGACCTGGCACATCGACAGCGCCAGGGCGGCGTCGGTGCCCGGCCGAATCGGCACGAACAGATCGCTGTTGACCGCCGAGGCGTTGTAGTCGGGTGCGATGACCACCACCTGGGCGCCCCGGTAGCGGGCCTCGGTGATGAAGTGGTGGTACGGAATCGAGGTGTAACCCGGGTTCGAGTGCCACAGGAAGAGGGCTTCGGACAAGAAGGTGTCGTCCACGGTGCTGGCGCAGGAGAACTTGCCGAACGTGATGTGCTGACCCACCGGGAGGTCGTTGACCAGGCCGTTGGCATCCAGCGTCACGGCGCCCAAGAGTGCGGCGAAGCGGAGGAAGGGTGCCTGGGCGAGCAGGCCGCCCTCAACGCTCTCCTCGAACACGACCGTCTCGGGTCCGTCCTCGTCGATGGCATCGATGACGGCGTCGGCGACCTCGGTGAGCGCCTCGTCCCAGCTGATCTCCTCCCAGCTTCCGCTCCCCCGATCACCGACCCGCCGGAGCGGGTGGGTGATCCGGTCCTCGCTGGACAATTGCGCGCTCCAGGCACTGCCCTTCTGACATCCGAGCGGGTTGACGTCGGGGACCCCGGCAGCCACCGGGTCGATCGTGCCGGCCTGCTCCTCGAACGCGACCTTCCCGTCGCGCCCGAACACCCGGTAGCTGCACGCGGCGAGGCAGTTGAGGCAGTGCGTCCCCCAGGTGACCCGGTCCCACGACCACCGGGCGCGATAGGAGATCTCGGTCGCGGCCGAGTCGGGGCTCACGGCGTCGGTGGCCCCGGGCTCCACGGCGACGGCGACCTCAGCCACGGGCCCGATGGCCGCACCAACCACGGCGCGGCACCACTCATCCAGCGAGGAGGGTGCTGAGATAGGCGTGGTCCGCGCGGACGAACTCGTCCAGGCGCCCGAGCGCCCAGGACAGCGGTCCTATGGGTTCCTTCGCATCGGCCTCGGCCACCAGTGTCGGCACCCAGCCGACCAGGTGGTGGTCGAGAAAGTCCCGTTGAGCCCGGCGGAATGAGGTCCGCAGACGATCGGAGGTGGTCGCGGCTTCCTTGAAGGCCAGGTACTGCATGAAGTCGCACTCGGTGGACAGATGGTCGGGCGGCAGGGCCGCCCCGTCGAGGCCGAGCCCGAAATAGTCGTACTCCCGCCGGACCTCGGTCACCATCGCGTCGGCGTCCGTTGCCTTGCGGCTCTCCTGGAGCACCGCGCCTCCCGCCTCGAAGACCCGGTCGTGCTCGGCCACCCAGCCGGCCGGATCGACCTCTTCGGGGAGCGGCGCCTCGCCGACCTCGAAGGCAAAGGGCAAGAGCGTGGCCGCATGGGCCATCTCCTTGGCCCACAGACCGTCCCGGGCCCGGTCGTAGTGGTCCTCGTCGGGCGGGTTGAAGAAGCGGGCCAGGACCTGGTAGAGCCCACTGCGGGCCGTGGTCTCGTTCTCCTCGACCTCCACGGGGCCGGTCTCGGCCTCCTTCAACTGCAGGCCGGCCAGTGAATAGGTGAACATGGCTCCTCTCCTCCGGTCTCTCAGCTCGCCGGCTTGGTGGTCAGGCTGACCGCCACCGCCTCGGGCCGACGGTCGAGCCCGGCCGGGTCGGTGGTGAAGGGCCCGAACAGCTCGGGCCACCGGTAGACGATGAGGGTGTCGAGCATCTCCGAGGTGCCGCCGGCCCGGACCCGCTCCATCTCGGACCGCAGCGTGCCCAGGGCGTCGTGCACCCGGGGCCCGAAGAGGGACTCGAGGTACTCGGGCGGGATCCGGGGGTTCTCGTAGTCGATCGACATGTCCTCGTTGAGCCGATAGGGGGCCAGCGGGGGCACGTAGTAGATGTTCGGCTCGGTTCCGTACTCGGGGTGCAGGGGTAGCGCGATGCCCCATTCGTCGACCAGCTTGTGGATGGGCCCCTCGGGGTCCGAGCGCATCCCCACGAAGACCAGCCGACCGGGGCACTGCCTGGCACACGCCGGGGCCACACCGACCTCGAGCCGCGGGAAGCACAGAATGCAGTGCTGGGCCACGTTCCGGGCGTAGTTGAAGTAGATCTTCTTGTAGGGACAGGCCTCCATGCAGAACCGGGCTCCCTGGCACACCGTCTCGTCCCGGAGCACCACGCCGTCCTCTTGCCGTTTGTACATGGCCCCGGTCGGGCAGGCCTGGGCACACACCGGATGCGTGCAGTGGTTGCAGAGCCGGGGAAGGTAGAAGTAGTACGCGTTCGGATACTCCCCGCCGCCCTGGTCCTCGTCCCAGTTCATCCCCCAGCGCGTCGAGCCGTCACCGGGGTCGACGGGGTGCAGGTGCGCCCCTGCGCCCTTCCCGCCGTAGAGGACCTCCTCGTAGTTGAACGTCCAGCCTCCGCCGAACTCGGCACGCGACGGCTGGTGCCCCGCAACGGGCTTCCCGTCCTTGATGCCCCCGCCCATCTCTTCCCAGCCCTTGGGCGTGCCCAGACCGGGCTGGGTGTTGACGGTCATCCACCACTCATGCTCCTCGCCCTCCTCACCGGTCCAGAGCACCTTGCAGGCGACCGAGCAGGTCTGACAACCCATGCACTTGTTGAGGTCGAAGACCATGGCCACCTGGCCGGCCTGATGCGCCCCGGCGTTCCCCTCGACGCTTTGCTCCACAGCGATCGTTGTCACTGCCCCTCCTTCTTGCTCGTTTGGCTGGCGTTGCCGTCGAGCGCGATCCACGCCGAGCTCACCGCCCCGATGCCGGCCCGTTCTTCGTTCGCACCGTCCCAGACGGCGACACCCATCCGGTCCCCGGCTCCGGCCGGCCCCGAGAGGACGACCGTCCAGGCCTTCCCGGCCTGGGCCGAGACCGCGCCCACCGGGGCGCTCGCCGCCCCGTCCTCCGACGGGCGGAACACCCCGGGGCCCCGCGACACCAGATCGGTCGCGGCCGGCAGGCCGGCCTGCACGGCCAGGCGTTCCCGCCACAGCCACAGGCGCACCGGGGCCGCACGGCTCCCCATGGTGGTCGGCCCGTCCCCGGCCTCGGCGCTCGGGAAGAAGACCCCGGCGCCGTCGGTGAACTCCCGCCTCTCGGCACCAGATCCCGTCCACTCGAGCCGCACGAAGAGGGTCTCGCCCCGTTTCGTTGCCGCGACCTGGACCTCGCGCACCGAGCCGTAGGGCCGGGAGGCCCACGAGGTGCGGATGTACTCATTGGGTTGGGCGTCGAGCGGGACCGGGGCCAGCGCCACCGTCTCGGAGGGCACCCCCTCCCACACCGGAGCTCCCGGATCGCCCGGATCGTCGCGGACCGCTACCACCTGCATGAGCTACCTCCCGTTCCCATCTGGCCCTTGACGAGCCTTCTCGAAGTCACAGGGCACGCCCCGATCGGCCGGGATGGGCTGCCACTCCATTGGCGAGTAGTTGATGTGGCCGTAGCCCCCGGCGAAGGCGATCCACTTGACCATCCCCGCCTCGATGTCGGAGGCCCCCCGCCAGTCCGCGTACTGGTGGCCGTCCCAGCCGTTGTACGAGATGAGCTGGCCCGGCCGGACCCCCGGGGCCACCTTGGCCCGACAGGTGAAGGACGCGATGTCGTTGTAGACCCGCACCAGGTCGTCGTCGGCGACCCCGCGGGCCTGGGCGTCGAGGGGGGACACCTCGACCAACGGTTCGCCCCGGTGGGTCTGGAGGATGACCGGGTTGGCGTGGTTCATCGAGTGGATACTCCAGCGGTTGTGCCCCGAGGTCATGCGCAGCGGCTGGTTGCCGCCCGAGGGCGGGTTGGGCTTGTGGCAGGGGAGCTCCTCGCCCGCCTCCAACCACCACGGGTGGTCGATGTAGAACTGCGCCCGCCGGGCGTAGGTGGGGAACGGCGCCCCCCGCTCCACGTGGTCGCGGAACGGCGAGTGGGTCTGGTCGGGATAGAGGGGGGATGCCTGGCCCAGGGCAGCCGCGCTCGTGCCCCAGGCGATGAACCGCTCGTAGCCGACCTCGCGCA
>DAHUZS010000059.1 GCA_027315045.1 Acidimicrobiaceae bacterium | reverse complement strand
CGCCAGACCGACGCCTCCACGCCTGAGGTCAAACCACCGGCCCATCCGGTCACTCCGAGCAGGCACATCGTGCGGACCAGGTCCTGGTCGCCTCGACGTGGGTCCTCTCCCAGACGACCCCTACTTCAGCAGTCTCCTAGGTGCCCGGGCCGGGGGGCTCAAGATGGACGGCGCCCCGCTCGTCGAGCACCCAGTCGGGGGTGTGGGCCACCTCCCAGGGATGGCCTTCGGGGTCGATGAAGATCCCCGAGAACCCGCCCCAGAAGGTTCTGCCCGCCTCGCGACCGATGCGAGCGCCGGCCGACCGGGCCTCGGCCAGCACCGAGTCGACCTCGGCTCGTGACCGGGCGCCGAAGGCCAGGGTCACGCCGCCCCAGCCACCCGGGTCGGACACAGCCGAGTCCTCGGCCAGCCGGGCGCGGTCCCACAACGCCATGACCAAGCAGTCGACCTGGAAGAACCCACCTCGTCACCGGTGACCAGCAACCAGCCGAGCGCCGGGTAGAAGCGGCGGGCCCAGGTCGTACACGCCCAGGGTGATCAGACTGACCCGCTGCTGCACGCCGGCAATCTCGCCCATCCACCGGGTGCTACTCGGACAGAGTGGCCTCGATCTCGGCCCAGCCGATGGCGCCCTCCCGCAGACAGCTGGGCCGTCGGCCGGTGCAGTCGACGACGGTCGAGGGCACCCCGGCCGCCCGGCCCTCGACGACCGCGGCCACCTCGTGGGCGACGAAGCGGGCGCGCACCTCGTCGGCCGACGTACAGGGAGGCTCGCCGTGCCGGTTGGCGCTGGTGACCGCGAGCGGGCCGAGCGAGAGACAGAGCTCTTCGATGAGGGGGTGATCGGGCCATCGGATGCCAACCGATCTGCCCGCGCCCCCAACCAGGGCGCCGATGCGGCGACGGGCCGGCACCACGAGCGTGAGTGGGCCGGGCCAGAAACGACCGGCGAGGGCGGCGGCCGCGCTTGGGACCGACGAGGCGATCCCACCGACCTGTCCCCGCCCTCCGATCAACACCGGCAGGGCGAGATCGGCGGGACGGCCCTTGGCGGCGAAGACTCGGGCAACCGACCGGGGGGTGAGAAGGGCGGCCAGGCCGAAGACGGTGTCGGTCGGCACCGCCACCACTGCGCCCTCGGTCAGCCGCTCGAGTACCGCGGAGAGTTCATCGGCCGACACGAGCGCCGGGAGCTGTCGGCGGCTCACCCCCAACGGGCGACGAGAGCCCGGGGTCTGCCGGCCAGGTCGGAGAGGACACGCGCGCCCGAGGCACCGAGACGCTCGGCCGCCCACAGCGCCGAAGTGGCCTGGGCCGGGCTGATCTCGACGACCGCCGCCCCCGGCCTCGAGAGCCACTCCGGCGCGCCGGTGAGGATCGTCTCGACGGCGGCGAACGCCGGAGTGCCGTCGGTTCCGGTCTCGGCCACCAGGGCCCGTCGGGGCTCGTGGTCCCGCACCACCGGGTCGAGGACCTCCCACTCCATCGCCGACACGTACGGGGGGTTCGCTACCGCGAGCGTGATCGTGCGGCGTTCGGTCGGGTCCAGCGCCTCCCACCACGACCCCTGCCGCCAACGCACGGACCGGGCACCGTCGTGGCCGGCGCCCAGCCGTTCCTGGTTGTAGCGGGCGAGGTCGAGGGCGTCAGGATCGACATCCGTGCCGGTCACCTCGACGCCGAAGCCGCTGCGCTCGGTGGCCACGGAGAGGGCGATCGCCCCGGTACCGGTCCCGAGGTCGACCACGCTGGCCGGTCGACCATCACCCACCAACCGGTCGAGCTCGGCCAGCGCGACGTCGGTGACCCACTCGGTCTCGGGTCGGGGGATGAGAGCCCGACGGTCGACCAGCAGGTCGAGGTCGCGGAACGGCCAGTGCCCAAGGACGTACTGCAGCGGCTCGCCGGCAACCCGGCGCCGGGCCAGCTCGGCCGCCGCTTGGACCTGGTCGGCGGTGGCCGGCCGGCCCGGGCGGACGCCCACGTCCTCGAGGACCCAGGCCGCCTCGCGCCGGCCGAGATCGGCGAGGAGGGAGCGCTCGAAGCTCCCGGGTCGCCCGGAATCGTTCCCCGCCACCCTCATGCCCATTCGCCGTCCTCTTCGTCGAGCTGCCTGGCCCGCTTGTCGGCCATCAGGGCATCGGCGAACTCGTCGAGGTCGCCCGCGAGGACCTGGTCCAGCTTGTAGAGGGTGAGCCCGATGCGGTGGTCGGTGACCCGGTTCTCCTTGTAGTTGTAGGTCCGGATCTTCTCGGAGCGTCCCCCGCCCCCGACCTGGGAGCGCCGCGCGGCCGCGATCGCGGAGGCCTGGCGGTCCTGTTCGGCCTTGAGCAGACGGGACCGCAGCACGGTGAGCGCCTTCGCCTTGTTCTGGGTCTGGCTCTTCTCGTCCTGCATGGCCACGACGATCCCGCTCGGCAGGTGGGTGATCCGCACCGCAGAGTCGGTGGTGTTCACAGACTGGCCACCCGGACCGGTCGACCGGTAGACGTCGATCTTGAGGTCGGCCGGGTCGATGACCACGTCGACCTCGTCGGCCTCGGGTAGCACCGACACCGTGGCGGCGGAGGTGTGCACTCGGCCCTTGGACTCGGTGACCGGGACCCGCTGCACCCGGTGCGGGCCCGCCTCGTGCTCGAGGTACCGCCACGCGTCCCGCCCCTTCACCACGAAGACCACCTCGTTCAGCCCGTCCCGACCGGTCGTGCTCTCCGACAGCACCTCGAGGCCAAAGTGGTGTCGGTCGGCGAAGCGCGTGTACATGGAAAACAGGTCGCGGGCGAACAGGTTGGCTTCCTCACCTCCCTCGGCCCCCCGGATCTCGACAATGACATTCCGGCCGTCGTTGGGGTCCTTTGGCAGGAGCAGGCCGCGAAGCCTCGTCTCGAGTTCGGCCACGACCCGCTCGGAGTGCTCGAGCTCGTCCCGTGCCAGCTCCCGCTCCTCCCCGGCCGCCTCTCCGGCCATCTCTTCGGCGACGGTCACGTCCTGGCGTGCGGACTGGAGCTCGCGCCAGATCGACACCGGCTCCCCCAGGTCCTTGCGTCGGCGGGAGAGGTCCCGGAGGCGTGCCGGGTCGCTCGAAGTGGCGGGATCCGCCAGCTCGTCGATCACCGACACGTACTCGGCCTCAAGACGGGCCATGCGAGCGTCCAGTGGCTCGGGCACCGCCTCAGAATACGGGCCCCGCCCGGCGGACCCGGCCGGACCTCGGCGCTAGGAGGTCTTGGTCTGGCGTGCCTTGGTCGACTTACGCTGGCCGTAGCGCCGCTGGAACCGCTCGACGCGGCCTCCGGAGTCCACCAGCTTCTGCTTGCCGGTGAAGAACGGGTGGCACTCGCTGCAGAGCTCGACGTGGAGGTCCGCTTTGGTCGAGCGGGTGACAAAGGTGTTCCCGCACGAGCAACGGACCGTCGCTTCTCCGTACTTGGGGTGGATGTCGGCCTTCATCGTTCACTTCCTCGTTCTGATCAAAGGTTCGGTCGGCCGGTCATTCAAGGCCGCCGGGTCAGCGGATATTCCTCAACCGTTGGGTGTCGGGCCCTTCGCGATCTCGGCCAGGAACTCACGGTTGGACTTGGTCGTCCTGACCTTGTCCATGAGCAGCTCCAGACCGGGTGCGGCGTTGCCCTCGGCCGCGAGGGCATTGAGCACCCGGCGGAGCTTCCAGACCTGCTGGAGCTCACCCCGCTCGAAGAGGAGCTCCTCGTGGCGGGTCGAGCTGGCGTTCACCTCGATCGACGGGTAGAGACGCCGCTCGGCCAACCGCCGGTCCAGGCGCAGCTCCATGTTCCCGGTGCCCTTGAACTCTTCGAAGATGACCTCGTCCATCTTCGACCCGGTCTCGACCAGGGCGGTGGCCAGGATGGTCAAAGAACCGCCCTCTTCGATGTTGCGGGCGGCACCGAAGAACTTCTTCGGTGGGTACAGCGCCCCCGAGTCGACGCCGCCGGACATGATCCGGCCGGTGGCCGGCTGGGCCAGGTTGTAGGCGCGGGCCAGCCGCGTGATCCCGTCGAGAATGATCACGACGTCCTTGCCCAACTCGACCAGCCGCTTGGCCCGGTCGATGGCCAACTCGGCGACCGTGGTGTGCTCGTCGGCAGGACGGTCGAAGGTCGAGGCGATCACCTCGCCGCGGACCGAGCGCCGCATGTCGGTGACTTCTTCGGGTCGCTCGTCGACCAAGAGCACCATCAAGTGGACCTCCGGGTTGTTCGCCTCGAGCGAGTGGGCAATCTGCTTCATCACGGTCGTCTTGCCAGCCTTAGGCGGCGAGACGATGAGCCCCCGTTGGCCCTTGCCGATCGGCGCGAGCAGGTCGACGATCCGGGCGGTCAGGTTGTCCTTCTCCCCCTCTTGCTCAAGGATCAGCTTCTCGTCGGGGAACAGCGGGGTCAGGTCCTCGAAGCGGGGACGGTTCCGGGCCTCCTCGGGATCGAGGCCGGACACGGTGTCGATACGGAGCAACGCGGGGAAGCGCTCGTTGTTGGAGGCAGGCCGGCAGGCGCCCTCGAGGTAGTCGCCCTTGCGCAGCGCGAAGCGTCTGGCCTGGCTGATCGAGACGTAGACGTCCTTGGGAGAGGGAAGGTAGCCCTCGCAACGCAAGAAGCCGTAGCCCTCGTCCCGAAGGTCGAGCAGACCACGGACCTCCACCAGCTCGCCGGTGTAGGGACCGTCCTGGCCCGGGCCGCCCTGGAACTCACGATCGCCACCCCGCTCGCGGCCGCGGCGACGCCGGTTGCTGCGGCGGTTCCCCGGCTCTACCCCCTGCTGGTGGGTCCCCTGGGGCCTGGTGCCGGATCGCTGGGGTTGGTCGGTCCGAGTGGTGGCGGCGGCGCGCTCGGATCCTTCGCCGGTCGCGACCTCCGACCCCTCGGCCGGTGCAGAACCGTTGGCCCCGATCGTGCCGGCGTCGAGCTCGGCCTCGATCTCCGCCATCGACGAGGCCGAAGAGCCGTTCGCGCTCGGGCCGGCCTTGGTCTTCGTCTTGGCGGTGTGTTCTTGCTCCGGGTGCTCGCCGTTGCCGCTCCCGTTCGAGACACCGGTCGCCGACAGGATCTTGTCGATCAGGTCGGCCTTCTTCGACCGGGTGGTCGTCTTCAGGTCCATCGCCTGGGCGATGGCGTGGAGCTCGTCACGCTCCTTCGACTCGAGCACGGACCGTTCGAGCTGCTGTTCGGCAGTCATCGGCCTCCTCATGGTTGACGCCGCAGGGGTCCTGGTTCGACCCACTGCGGGAAACAGGGGTGGGAAATCTGGGCTCCCACGGCACGGGGATACAGCCCCCATCCCACTGGCTTCGGAGGCTACCGGGACCGCGAACGGGACCCGATGAAGCGCTCCGCGCAGGTGGTATGGGATCAATTGTAGCGGTCGGCCGTCCATCGCGGCAACATCGCCACCGACATTTCCAACAACGACGACAGGCTTGTTGTTCCCGGGCTCCCACCCCGCTTGGGCGGCCGGCCCGCCGTACCCCACAGACCCGACGAAAGAGAAGGGAGGCTCTGGTGGCCGACCAGCTCGGAGACCGGCCGGACGCCCGACGCATCGAGGAAGGGACCCTGCTGTGGGAGCCATCCCCCGATCGGGCGGCGGGCTCCCAGCTCTGGCAGTTCATGGACTGGCTGGCCCACGACTCCGGCCTGGTGTTCGAGGGCTACGGAGACCTGTGGCGGTGGTCGGTCGAGCACATCGAGGAGTTCTGGGCGACGCTGTGGCGGTACTTCGACCTCGGGGCTCCGTTGGTGGCCAGCGAGGTCCTGCGCCGTGGTGCCGGGGTCGAGGGGGCCCAGTGGTTCACCGGCCAACAGCTCAACTACCTCGACCCGGTGCTCCGACACCCCGACGCCGACCTCGCCCTCGTCGCCGAGAACGAACAAGGCGAGCGGACCGAGCTCACCTACGGCCAGCTCCGTGCCCTGGCCGGTTCGGTCGCCGCTGGCCTCCGGCGCCTGGGCGTCGGTCCCGGCGACCGAGTGGCCGCGGTGCTGGGCAACGGCCCCGAGGCGGTCGCGGGCTTCTTGGCGGCTGCCAGCATCGGCGCCGTCTGGTCGACCTGTGCGCCCGAGTTCGGCGTGACCAGCATGGTCGACCGGTTCCGCCAGATCGAACCGTCGGTCCTCCTCATCGCCGACTCCTACCGCTACGGAGGCAGGGTGTTCGACCTCGCCGACAAGACCCGGACGCTGTCGGCGGCGCTGCCCGGACTGGGCGCAACGGTCGTGGTGGGGTCGGAGCATGCCCGGGCGGACCGGCTCGATTGGGACCGGCTGCTCGCCGAGCCGGCCGAGCTGGCGGTCGAGCCCCTCCCCTCCAACCATCCCCTGTGGATCCTCTACTCCTCGGGGACCACCGGACCGCCCAAGCCCATCGTCCACTCCCACGCGGGCATCCTCCTCGAACACCTGAAGGCACTCGCTCTGCATTGCGACCTCGGTCGCGACGACCGCTTCTTCTGGTTCTCGACGACCGGATGGATGATGTGGAACTTCCTCGTCGGGGGCCTGCTCGTCGGCGCGACCGTCATCTGCTTCGACGGCCATCCGGCCTGGCCCGACCCGGGCCGACTGTGGCGGTTGGCCGAGGAGGTGCAGATCACGTGCTTCGGCGCCAGCCCTCCCTACTTCGACACCCTCCGCCAGAGTGGCTACGAGCCTCGCCACCACCACCGGCTCGGGCGCCTGCGGACCGTGGGGTCGACCGGTGCCCCCCTGTCCCCGGAGGGCTTCGCCTTCGCGGCGGAGCGCATCGCACCCGGGGTCCTGGTCGCCCCGCTATCCGGTGGGACCGACCTCTGCACCGCCTTCATCGGCCCCTGCCCGTTGCTGCCGGTTCGTGCCGGCGAGATGCAGTGCCGCATGCTGGGAGCAAAGGTCGAGGCCTTCGATGAGAACGGTGAACCGGTGGTCGGGACCACCGGAGAGCTGGTCATCACCGAACCTATGCCCTCGATGCCCATCAGATTCTGGGGCGACGCCGGAGGAGCGCGACTGCACGAGAGCTACTTCTCCACCTTTCCGGGCGTCTGGCGGCACGGCGATTGGCTGAAAATCACCGAAGCGGGCGGGTGCGTCATCTATGGACGCTCCGACGCGACCTTGAACCGCGGCGGGGTGCGCAGTGGAGCCGCCGACTTCTACCGCGTTCTCGACGGCGCGCCCGGGGTGGCCGACGCCCTGGTCGTCGACACGAGCGAACTCGGCATCGAGGGCCGCCTCTACCTCTTCGTCACGCCTGAGCCGGAGGCCTCAGAGCGTCTCGACGAGGAGCTGCGGTCCAGGATCCGGACCGAGCTCTCCCCCCGCCATGTGCCCGACGAAGTCGTGGTCCTCGACAAGATCCCCCGGACCCTCAACGGCAAGAGGCTCGAGGTCCCCGTCCGCCGCATGCTGCTCGGGGTCCCCCCCTCCCAAGCGGTGACGCCGGGCGCGGTCGACGACCCCGAAGCGCTCGATCGGCTGGTCGCCCGTCTCCAGCTGCTCCGGACCGGCGGGTGACGCCGGGCTTCTACGCGGTCGTCTCTGGTCCTTCGCCGGCCGGGGTCGGTGCCACATCGAGCTCGATCCCCTCGATCAGGTAGCGCAACCCCACCTCGAACTGGTCGCGGGTGGTGTAGGAGGCCAGGCGTTCGATGAGCGGGTCGGGGGGGCCGCTCCCTGGTGCCGGGTGACCACGCGACACTTGGAGCGCGGCGAAACCGACGGTGTAGGTGTGCACCGCGGCGTAGGCCCGCCAGACGCCCTCTTCGTCGATGCCGGCACCACGCAGGACCCCGAGCATGGCGTTCATTCGGTCGACTGCCGCGGGTGACACGACCGGGCCAAGGAGGTACACGTGCAGCCCTGCCAGCCATGAGCCCAGTCCAGGGTGCAGGTTCGATCGGTGCACGACGCGGCATGCTATTCAGCCCTTGGCCCGGACACTCGGGGTGAGCGAGTCGCGTGTTCTCGCCAGGCACTGAAGACCGATTGCACCGGCGCACCGTGTCCGATCACGTCCGGCACGGTTCAACCTTTGACAGCACCGGCGGTCAGCCCGGCGACCAGCTGGCGCTGGAAGAGGAGCAGGAGGATCGCGATGGGCAGTGCGGCGAGGATGGTCCCGGCGAACACCACGTTGAACTGGCTGAAGTTAGCCCCACTCAACTGACGCAAGCCGATCTGCACGGTACGGACGCTGTCGGTCTGGGTCACCACCAATGGCCAGAGGTACTGGTTCCACGCGGACAGGAACGCGAACAAAGCGAAGGCCGCGATCACCGATCGGTTGATGGGCGCCACGATCCGGAACAGGAACTTCAGGTGTCCGCAGCCGTCGAGCTGGGCCGCGTCGCGCAGCTCGGGGGGGAAGCCCAAGAAGGCCTGCCGGAACAGGAAGATCCCGATTCCGCTGGCGACGAAGGGGAGGATGAGCGACGGGAAGGTGTTGAGCAGGCCCAGCCCGTTGATGGTCTGGTAGTTGGGGATAAGGGTCGCCTCGCCCGGCACCATGAGTGTCGCGAGACAGGCGAAGAAGAGGATTTTGCGGGCTGGGAACTTGAGGAACACGAACGCGTAGGCCGCGAGCACCGAGGTCGTCACCTCCAAGGCGACGACCGCGAAGGTCACGATGGCGCTGTTGCGCAGGTAGATCCCGAGGCTCCCCTGCCGGAAGGCGGTGACGAAGGTGTTCCACTGGGGATCGGTGGGGAACAGTGTCGGTGGTCGGTGGGTGATCTGTTGGGGGGTGAGCAGGGCGTCGACGATCGTGATGTAGATGGGAAAGAGCACGATGGCCGCCGCGCCGATGAGCACCGCGTAACGAACGACCAGGCGTAGGTGGCGTGTGCGGCGCGCCGAGGCCTCAGTCGCTGGCATAGCTCACCCGCCGTTGGAAGAAGAAGAACTGCACGAAGGTCAAGACCAGGAGGATCCCGAAGAGGGCGATGGAGAGGACTGCGGCGTACCCGGGGTTGTTGAACTGGAACGCCTGTTGGTAGATGTCGTAGATCAGCACGAGCGAGGCATGGTTCGGCCCGCCCTGGGTCAGAAGGTCGATCTGGCCAAACGACTGGAAGCCACCGATCACCCCGATCACGGCGGCGAAGAACAGGATCGGTGAGAGCAGGGGAAGCACGATCTGTCGGAACCGTACCGATCCCGATGCCCCGTCGACCTTGGCCGCCTCCAGCACCTCCTGGGGGAGCGACTGGAGTGCTGCGCTCATCAAGATGAACGTGAAGCCGATGTTCTGCCAGACGGTCACCATTGCCACCGCCGGGAGGGCCCAGTGTGGATTGGCCAGGACCCCGTTCCCACCCGCCTTGCCGAACAGGTAGCTGAGGACCCCGATCTGCGGGTTGAGCAGCGTGAGAAAGGCCACCGACGCGACGGCGGTCGAGGTCGCGACGGTCGAGGAGTAGATGGTCCGAAAGGCGCGTATCCCCGGCACCTTGGTATGGGCCAGGTTGGCCAGGAGCAGACCGACGACGATCCCGGTGGGGACCGTCAGCAGCACGAAGAACGCCGTCCGACCGAGGTCGCTCACGAACTCCGACGACCCGAGGACCTGGCCGTACTGGTGGAACCCGACGTAATGAGACGGAAGGTTCGGCGTCGGGGGCGCGAGGAAGAATCCGAGGTAGGCGGTCTTGACCAGCGGGTAGAAGACGAACAGTCCGAAGGCACCCAAGGCGGGGAGCACGAGCAGGTAGCCAAGCGCCCCCTCGCGCAGACGTCGGAGTGTCTTCGCGCTCAAGCCCCGGTCCCCCCGAGCGACTCAGACCCGTTGGTTATAGGACCGAATGGCACTGTTGGCGGCCGAGGCGGCCTCGTTGAGTGCCTGCTTCGCCGGGGTGCCGTTGGCCAGAGCCGCAAGGGCGTTCTGGATGGCGGTGTCGATCTGGTTCGCGGCCCCCGAGACATACCCGGCACACGCCGGGTTCACCGGGCTCGACAGCAGTTGCTGATAGGGGACCCGGTAGCCGGGGACCGAGTTCCACGCCTTGGACAGTGTCGGGTTCGACAACGAAGCCTTGCGCACCGGCACGTACCCGGTGCCCACTGCCCAGGTGGCCTGCTGGTCCGGTGAGGTCAGGAACTTGATGAACTGCCACGCCGCGTCCTGGTGGGCCGCCGATTTCTTCACGATATACAGACCGGCACCACCGATGAAGACGCCTCCGGACTTGGCCGGCTTGGACCCAGGAGAGGGGATCGGCCCGACACCCAGCTTCACGTTGGCGTATTGCTTCTGGGTCAGCACCACCAGGATGGTGCCGAGCGCGGCCGAGGTGTCGAGTGTCATCGGCGCGATGCCCGAGCCGATCGCCAGCAGGTTGTCGTAGACGCCGGTACCAGTGGGTGCGGTCTCCTGTGCCAGCTTGTCGTTGAGCATGCCGGACCACCAGCTGAAAATGGACCTCCCGAGCGCGTCGTCGAACGTCACTGCGGTGGCGCGACCCTTGCGTCCGTTGCTGTGGTTCACGACCGTCTTGTTTCCGAGCGACATGAACAACTCGAAGGTCGCCGGCGCGCCCTTCAGGCTCATCCCGTACTTGGCCGCACCGCTCGAGACGATCTTCTTGGCCGCGGTTCGCAACCCGTTCAGCGTCGTCGGGGGCTTGGTCGGATCGAGGCCGGCCTTGACGAGCACGTTCTGGTCGTAATAGAGGACCTGGCTGGAGATGTTGAACGGCATGGCCCAGAGCGTCCCGTTCACCCGGAAGTAGTTGAGCATCGAGGGGACGTAGTCCCCGAGCGAGTAGTGGTCCGCCGCGACGGCGGAGCCCACGGGAACCACACTCTGGCTGTCGATGAGCAATTGGATGAGGGAGGTCTCCCACTGGAGGACGTCGGGGAGCTTCGAGGTCCCGGCCGAGAGCGCCGTCGTGTAGGCGGTCAGAGTGTCGGTGTAGCTGTTCTGGCCAACCAGGTTGACCCTGACGTTCTTCTGGGAACGGTGGAACTGGTCGGTCAGCTTCTGGAGAGTCTGGAGATTGGCTTCGGTCATGGAGTGCCACATAGTGATCGAGACCGGCTTCGACTTGGACCTCGTCGCCGCCCCGATCGGGAATTTCGACTTCGCCTCCGCCACCCCGGGAAGCAAGAGGCCGACCCCGGCGCCGACACCGACCGCGGCGGCGCTCCGTAGCAGGTCACGACGGGTAAAGGCCGGACCGTCCGTGAGGGCCGAGATCCCCACGGCACTGAGGGGCTCTCGGTCGTCATCGCCCATGTGCCGATGCTAAGCCCGCCGATCCTCCCATTGATAGGGACCAAATTCCCTGGATTCGCGGTGTCGGGAACCTAACATCGTCCTACGCCGATACTGCCCTCGCTGTCGCGACGACCGCACACGGACGGTTCTCTGGCCGGGGCGACCCGTCTCAACACCAGGGGTGCGAAGAACACCCGGCACCGCTGGCGGCTACCGGGCTCGCTCGCCGCGTGGATCGTCCTTGTGATCGGAGTCCTGACCTCCGTGATCGGAGCCGCGCGCTGGCAGAGCTACGCCTCCAACCAGCAGCAACAGCGCCTGAACACCACGACCGAGACCGTGGCCTCCACGTTGTCGGCCTATCTCCAGCGGGACCAGGACCTGGTTCAGGTGGTCCGGTCGACCGTCGCCACCGGGTTGACCACCACCAACACGTCGCTCGAGCAGCTTTTCACGACCATCGGGCCGGAGCGCTACCCAGGGGTCGTCGGGCTCGCCTACGTGGAGTAGGTCAACCCGGGCTCGCTCACCACCTTCGAGCACCAGGTGAACGCGGATCCCGCGCTGGGCCAGACGGTGACGTTCGCGCTGAACCCGCCGGGCACCCGCCCCTACTACTGCCTGACCCGTCTGATCGCAGCACACCGTGCCAACGTCACCCAGGGGGTGAACCAACCAACGAGTCTCGGCGCCGCCCTATCCTCGTTGCTCAACCCCGGCTTCGACTACTGCGACAGTGCCTTCAACGGGCTGCTGCAGGCGGCGGCCCGGACCGGCGCGCCCGAGATGGGTCAAATCCTCCCGCTCCTCAAAGCGTCGGTGCCAGAGGCGGTCAAGGTCGGCGCCGCGTCCCAGGCGTCCGACCTCATCGAGATGGCCCTGCCGGTCTACGCCGACGGCCAACCCACCGCCACCGCCACGGAGCGCGAACGGGCCGTCATCGGCTGGGCGGCCGGCCTCATCAACCCGGGCCAGGCGACGGCCCCGATCCTCCAGAGCGTGGGCGGTCTGTCGATCGCGCTCAGCTACCGGAACCCGACCGGACAGAGCTCCGTGATCGCCACCGCCGGTCAGCAAAGCAGCTCCGACGTCGTTCGGACGGTACAACTGTCCCTCCCCGGGACCTGGGACGCCCTGATCGGGTTACCACCCGACGCCGCCTCACCCACGGTCCAGGCCCTGGGCGTCCTCGACGTCGGACTGATCCTGACCGTCTTGCTGTTCGCCCTGCTGGTGCGCATGGCCAAAGGCCGGGAGCGGGCGCTGCAGGTGGCGGCGTCGACGAGCGCCGAACTGGCACACCGGAGTCTCCACGACCAGCTCACGGGACTACCGAACCGGGATCTCATCTTCGACCGAGCCGACCGCATGCTGGCCCGGTCCAAGCGCGACCTCGTACCGCTGGCCGCCTTCTACATCGACCTCGACAACTTCAAGGCCATCAATGAGTCGTTGGGGCACGCGACCGGCGACCACCTCCTGAGAGCGATCGCCCTCAGGCTGCAGACCACACTCAGGGCGTCGGACACGCTCGGCCGGGTCGGCGGTGACCAGTTCCTCGTCCTGGCCGACGCCATCTCCATCAACGAAGGACCCGATCCAATCGCCCGCAAGCTCCTGGGCGCGTTCGCCCAACCCTTCTCGGGCCTGAAGCCAGGCACACCGTTGCGGGTCTCGGCCACCATCGGGGTGGCCTGGGGCCACCGCGACAGCGCGGCGGAGCTCATCCGAGACGCCGGTATCGCGCTCAACGCAGCCAAGAGCACGGCCAAGGGTCGCTGCCTGTACTTCGAGCCCGAGATGCAGACAGCGGCCCGCGGTCGGCTCGATCTCGAGCTCGACCTGCGGATGGCGGTCGAGCAGAACCAGTTCTTCGTCGTCTACCAGCCCATCTTCCGCCTGCACGACCTGGCTCTGGTCGGCGTGGAGGCGCTCCTCCGCTGGCAGCACCCGGTTCGTGGGGTGGTCGAGCCCGGCGGCTTCATCTCCTACCTCGAGCAAACCGGGATGATCGTCTCGGTGGGGCGCCAGGTGCTCTTCCAGTCCTGCCGGGACGCGATGGAGTGGCACCGCCGGCACGTCCCCATCAGGGTCTCGGTCAATGCCTCGGCCCGCCAACTGGCCACCGACGAGTACCTCGAGGAGGTCGCGGCGAGCCTCAGGACCAGCGGGCTCGAGCCCCGCTACCTGACCATCGAGGTGACCGAGAGCGTCCTCATGGACGACGCCGACGAGGCCATCAGGCGTCTGCTCCGGCTCAAGTCGCTCGGGGTCCGGATCGCGATCGACGACTTCGGAACGGGGTATTCCTCGCTCTCGTACCTCCGCCAGTTCCCCGTCGACGTCTTGAAGATCGACCGCTCCTTCGTCTCGTCGTCGCAAGACTCCCAGGGGCGGGCGCTCCTCCACACGATGGTCTCGCTCGGACGCTCCATGGGCGTCGAGACCGTGGCAGAAGGCATCGAGCAGGAGGCCGAGCTGCGAATGCTCCAGGCCGAAGGGTGCAGCAACGGTCAGGGCTATCTCCTAGCCAGGCCCATGGGCAAGGACGTGCTCTGGAGCCGCCTCACGCGAGGCCCGGCCGCGATGGGAGTTGAGGTCCCCGGTCGGGTCTAATCCTGCGGCCGCTCAGCCGAGCTCGGCCACCACGGCCTCGATGTCCGCGTCCACCACGCCAGGAACGGCGATCTGGCTGATGGCGAGATCCGGATCCTTCAGCCCGTGGCCGGTCAGCACGCAGACCACGGTCGACCCCGGATTGACCTCGCTGGCCAGCAGTCCGGCCACCGAGGCAGCCGATGCCGCCTCACAGAAGACCGACTCCTCCTCGGCCAGGAATCGGTAGGCGGCCAGGATCTCCTCGTCGGTGACGGCACGGATGGCCCCACCCGACTCGTTCGCCGCAGCGGTCGCGGCATACCAGCTGGCCGGGTTGCCAATGCGGATGGCGGTGGCCACCGTCTCGGGCTCCTCGACGACGTGCCCGAGCACGATGGGCGCCGCGCCGGCGGCCTGGAACCCGAGCATCCGCGGCAGCTTGGTGGACCGACCGGCATCCTGATACTCGCGATAGCCCCGCCAGTAGGCGGTGATATTGCCCGCGTTGCCCACCGGGATGTAGTGAACGTCGGGCGCGTCACCGAGCACGTCGACGATTTCGAATGCCGCCGTCTTCTGGCCCTCGATCCGCAGCGGGTTGACCGAGTTGACCACCGTCACCGGGGCTCGTTCCGGGAGAGCCCGGACGATGTGCAGGGCCTTATCGAAGTTGCCGCGCACCTGCAGAACTCGGGCCCCGTGGATGAGCGCCTGGGCGAGCTTGCCCAGCGCGATGTGGCCCTCGGGGATGAGGACCACACAGCGCAGACCGGCTCGACTGGCATAGGCCGCGGCGGACGCCGAGGTGTTCCCGGTCGACGCGCACACCACCGCCTTGGTCCCCTGGCCGAGCGCGCTCGAGATCGCGACGGTCATCCCCCGGTCCTTGAACGACCCGGTGGGGTTGGCCCCCTCGACCTTGAGGTAGACGGTCGCACCGACCCGCTCGGAGAGCCGAGGGGCGGGCACGAGTGGTGTGGCCCCCTCGAGCAGAGTGATCACCGGATCGCCGTCGCCGATCGGCAGGTATTGGCGGTACTCCTCGATAACCCCGCGCCAGCCGGGCATCTCAGGCGCCGGGGCTCGGACCGGAGCTCTCGGTTCCGATCACTCGCAGCACGGCACCGATCCGGTCCACGACATTTAGCTTGCCCAGCTCGGCGACCGTGTCCGACACCGCCCCGCCGTCGGCCATGTGGGTGAGGAAGATCAACCGCGCCTCGTCTCCCAGCCCCTTTTGCTCCATCCAACGGATAGAGACGCCGTGCTCACCCATGACTCCAGCCACCGAGGCCAAGACCCCAGGCCGGTCGATCACGTCCATGCTCAGGTAGAAGGGCGAACACAGCTCCTCGATCGGCACCAGGTCGACGGCGACCCGACGCGACGCCGGAGGGGTGGATCCGCCGTGACGGAGGTGGCGCGCCGCGACGATGAGGTCCCCCAGCACCGCGCTGGCCGCGGCGCTTCCCCCGGCTCCCTGGCCGTAGAGCATCATCTCCCCGGCGTGTTCACCCTCGATGAACACCGCGTTGTTTGCCCCGTTGACCGATGCGAGGGGGTGGCCCGACGGAATCACCGCCGGGTGCACGCGCACCGAGATCGCCGAACCCCCCTGGACCCGTTCGGCCACCACCAGCGGCTTGATGACGTACCCCAGCTGCAAGGCATAGCGGACGTCGGACTGGGTGACCGCGGTGATTCCCTCTCGGTGCACGTCGTCGACCACCACGTTGGCACCAAAAGCGAGGGTGGCCAGGATCGCCGCCTTGGCCGCGGCGTCGTGCCCCTCGACGTCCGCGCTCGGATCCGCTTCGGCCAGGCCGAGTTCCTGGGCCTCGGTCAGCGCCTCCTCGTAGGTCGTCCCTTCGGTGGCCATCTTGCTCAGGATGAAGTTGGTGGTCCCGTTGACGATGCCCATCACCCGAAGGATCCGCTCACCGGCGAGCGACTCCCGGAGGGGTCGAACGATCGGGATCGCACTACCCACCGCCGCTTCATAGAGGAGGTCCACGCCGTTGTCCGAGGCGAGGTCGGCAAGCTCACCGCCCACTCGGGCCAAGAGCGCCTTGTTGCCGGTCACGACAGACTTTCCCGAACCGAGCGCCGCCTCGACCAGGCGCTGTGCCGGGTCCAGGCCGCCGATCAGCTCCACGACCACGTCGACGTCGTCCCGTTCGACGAGGCCCTTGGCGTCCTGGGTGAGCAGGTCGTTCGGGAACCAGGGCCGCACCGAGCGAGCTTCCTCGGTCCGGCGGACGGCGATCCCCACGATCTGGAGCCTGACCCCTGCCGACAGCTCGATCTCGCGGCCATTGGCCGGATCGAAGATCATCTCGACCAGGGCGGTGCCCACGTTGCCGCAGCCGAGCAACGCCACCCGGATGGCGGAGGCGTCGTGGCCGGTCGCGCTCACCCGATCACGCTACCGCCTGAGATGGCGCTACCTTCGACCTCCAGGCTCAGAAATCGAGGCGTAGGAGGTCCTCAACCGTCTCCCCCCGGACCACCACCTTTGCCTCCCCCTCGGCCACGAACAGGACCGGCGGGCGGGGCACCTTGTTGTAGTTGGACGCCATGGAGTAGCCGTAGGCACCGGTGACCGGCGTCGCCAGCACGTCGCCGACGACGAGGTCCGCCGGGAGGTGGGCCTCACCGACTAACACGTCGCCGGTCTCACAGTGCTTGCCGACGATTCGAACCGAGCGGGGCCTCCGGGCGTCGGTCGCCCGGGGCAGGAACGCCTCATACCCGCTGCCATAGAGCACGGGACGAGGGTTGTCACTCATTCCACCGTCCACCGAGACGTAGGTCCGCACGCCGGGTAGCTCCTTGATCGACCCCACCCGGTACAGAGTCACCGCGGCCGCGGCGACGATCGAGCGCCCCGGCTCGGCCGTCACCCTCGTCCCGGGCGCTAGCCCCACCTTCGCGAGGGCGACCCGTGTTGCGTCAGCCCACTCGGTGATGCTCGGTGCCTGCTCGCCGTTCACGTAGGCGACGCCGAGGCCCCCACCGACGACCAGCTCGGGCAGTCCGAGAGGAACGGCGAAACCACCGAGCACCTCGGCCGCCAGCTCGAAGGACTCCACGTCGAAGACCTGACTGCCAATGTGGGCATGCACCCCGACCAGGTCGACACCACCCATGAGCTCGAGCGCGGCGACCGCCTTGGCCGCCGCCCCCGACGCCACCGAGAAGCCGAATTTGGTGTCCTCCTGGCCGGTGCGCACGAACTCGTGGGTGTGCGCCTCGATGCCTGGAGTCACTCGGACCAGCACGCGAGGACGGGTCGCCCGGGGTGGGATGTCGTCGGTGAGCCGGCCGAGCCGCGTGATCTCGTCGAACGAGTCGACCACGATTCGGCCGACTCCGACCTCGAGCGCCCGGGCCAGCTCCGCGTCCGACTTGTTGTTCCCGTGCAGGACCAGGCGGTCGCCGGGGACCCGGGCGGCCAGGGCGACTTCGAGCTCCCCCCGAGTCGACACGTCCAGACACAGGCCCTCTTCGTGGGCCAACCTGGCCATCGCCTTGCACAAGAAGGCCTTGGTCGCGTACACAACCCCCTCGCCGAACGCCTCGCGGGCCTCTCGGCAGCGGGCACGGATGTGCCCCTCGTCGTAGACGAACAGCGGCGTCCCGTGCTGTTCGACCAGGCCGAGGAGATCGACGCCGGCGATCGCGAGGCGCCCGGACGGATCGATCCGAGCGTTGTCGGGCAGGAGTCGGGGTTCCAGGGGTGCTCCGGCGTCGCCGTCCGGGCCCTGGCGACGACGGGTCATGTCCGACACGATACGGTGAACGGCCCAGCCCCAGTAGCTCAGCGGATAGAGCAACGGCCTCCGGAGCCGTGTGCGCAGGTTCGAGTCCTGCCTGGGGCGCGTCGGAGCCCGGGCTCGGTCCGCTGCCCGCGGCGACCACGGGCGGTGGGCATCCCGACCCTCCGAGCCCAGCACCGATTCCGGCGCCTCAGCCAGGACGGCGTGGTCCTCGGACCGGTGCCCCCATCGTTCATGGCTGCGGTGGCCCGGCCGGCCCGGGCCAGCCTCGGAGGGTTGGGAGACGTAGCTCCCGTCGCCGGACCTCCTGGCGGCCATTTTCGGGACCGGCCTGCGGGCCCGGAGCTTCCGCCAGCTCGCGGGTGTCGTCGCGCCGTGGAACCTCCTGGTCGAAGCCACCTCAGATCCGCCGACTCCCCACCCGGGTTCACGCTGAGGCGCCGACTGGGCACGCCGCCCCGACAGGTGGGTCCACGGCGGGCACGCCACAGGGGACCAGAGGACCGTGGCCCGGGTACATTCGGCCGACAGCGACAGAGGGGGAGATCGTGACCGAGGGACGCGTAGAGATCAGAGAAAACGTGGTGTTTGGGAGCGGTGGCGGTCGCGACCTCCGCTGCGACGTGTACACCCCTCCGGGCGACGAGGCCGGCCGCCCGGCCGTGCTCCTGGTCCACGGGGGCGGATGGCGCTCAGGGGAGAAGACCCAGCTACGCGGATACGGCATCCTCCTCGGAAGGGCCGGCTACGTGTGCGTGGCGACCGAGTACCGCCTGGTCGACGAATCCCCGTGGCCGGCCCAGATCCACGACGTGAAGGCAGCCATCCGCTGGATGCGCGCCAACGCCGGGAAACTCGGCATCGACCCGACCCGCATCGCCCTCGAAGGCAATTCCGCTGGTGCACACCTCGTGCTCTTCGCCGCCGGCACCCCGGGCGCCGCCCCCTACGAGGGGGAGGGAGGGAACCCGGGGATCGACACCTCGGTCGGTGCCGTGATCGCCGTCTACCCCCCAACCGTCTTCTCCTTCGGCGCACGGGCACATGGCGCGATTCCCATCGAGGCGCTGTCGGACCACCCCACGGCGGAGCTGGCGGAGTCGGCGAGCCCCGCGGGCCTGGCCGGGCCCCACTTCCCGCCGACCATGCTGGTGCACGGCACTTCCGACGCGACCGTACCGGTGTCGGCGAGCTTCCTCATGTACGAGCGCCTGATCGAGCACAAGGTCCCGACCGAGCTGCACATCTACGCTGAACAACCCCATGCCTTCGACGCCGATCCACGCTTCGGCCGGCCGACGAGCGAGCTGATGACGCTATTCCTCAGCCGGTACCTGCGGGCCAAGGCGTCGACACCGGCCTAACCCGGACCGTGCCGGTTCGACATCCGGAACCGAGAACGGTTCACATGCGCTCAGGCGCTTCGATGCCGAGATGGGACAGGCCGACCCGGAGCACCCGGGCGGAGAGGTCGCAGAGGGTGAGGCGGCTCGACCGCTGGTGCTCGTCTTCGACGAGGACCCGGCAGTTCTCGTAGAAGGCGGTGAAGGCCGAGGCCACCTCGAAAAGGTAGCCGCAGAGCTTGTGGGGGCTGTAGGTGGCCACGGTCTCCTCGAGCGCCCAGGGGAAGCCGAGCAGCTGGAGGCCAAGCGCCCGCTCGTGGGGATCGTCAAGGACCGGCGGCACCGGATCGGGTACGTCGACCTCGCCGCGGCGAAAGATCGACCGGATCCTGGCGTATGCATACTGCAGGTAGGGCCCGGTGTTGCCCTCGAACGCGAGCATTCGATCCCAGTCGAAGACATAGTCGCGGCCCCGATCGGTGGACAGGTCGGCGTACTTCACCGCTCCGATCCCGACCTGCGCGGCCACGGCGTCGTCGTCGACTCCGGCCGCGTTGTTGGGGTCGACCTCCCGCCGCTGCGCCATGGCGCTGCGGGCCCGGTCGATCGCCTCGTCGAGCAGTTCGACGAGCTTCACGGCGCGCCCCGATCGAGTGGCGAGCATCCGATGATCGCTCCCGAGCACGCTGCCGAACGAAACGTGCACGGCCTCGATCCCGGCCCCCAGCCAACCGACCATGGTCGCCACGGCAAAGCACATCTGGAGGTGCTGGGCCTGGGGAGCTCCCACGACGTAGAGCAGGCGGGTGGCACCGAGCTGCCGGACCCGGTAGCGGATGGCGGCGAGGTCCGTGCTGGCATAGCCATAGCCCCCGTCCGATTTCTGGACGATGAGCGGGAGCGGGTCCCCATGGCGGTTGGTGAAACCGGGCGGGAACACACAATGGGCTCCCTCGTGGAGCACGAGGAGGCCCTGAGTCTCGAACTCTTCGACAACCTCGGGGAGCATGGGGTTGTAGAAACTCTCGCCGAAGACGTCGTCGTCACTCAGCTCGATGCCGAGCTTCTGGTAGACGAGGTCGAAGTACCGGATGCTTTCGGCCACGAGGACCCGCCAGAGCCGGAGGGTCTCGGCGTCGCCGGACTGCAGGAGGACCACCCGACGCCGACTGCGCTCCGCGAACGCGGGGTCGGTGTCGAAAGAGGCCCGGGCCCGTTGGTAGAAGTCGGTCAGGTCCCCGGCCGAGAGCTCGTGGGCCGCTTCCTCCTCGCCCAGATCGACGAGGTGCTCGATCAGCATCCCGAAGGGGGTTCCCCAGTCCCCGATGTGGTTCTCCCGCCTCACGTCGTGCCCCAAGAAGGCGAGCATTCGGGCCAGCGCGTCCCCGATGACCGTGGTGCGGAGGTGGCCGACATGCATCTCCTTGGCGACGTTGGGCGCCGAGTAGTCGACCACCACCGTCTCGGCGCACTCGGTCCGCTCGACACCGAGCCGTTCGTCTGCCGCCATGGCGGCCAGTCGCTCTGCCAGGAACTCTGACGCGTAGGTCAGGTTGATGAAGCCGTTCCCGCTGATCTCCACCTGCTCACAGAGATCGGCGATATCGAGCACCTCGACGACGGCCTTGGCGACGTCGAGGGGGTCGTGCCCGAGCGATCGGGCGACGGCGATGGCGCCGTTGGCCTGGAGGTCCGCCCGGCCCGAGGGACGTACCACCGGGTCGGCACCGGGGGAAACCGAGTCGAAAGCCCTGGCCAAGCGTTGCTCGACCAGGCTCCGAACGTCGTTCATGTGCCATCTTCGCACCCCAGAGATCCCGGTTCGGTCGCCCGGACCCCGAATGCCCTGGGCCGGAGAGGGGGCAGAATGGGTCCATGGCCTCTCGCCCGAATCCCGACAGCTTCTCGACCAGGTCCCGGCTCACCGTCGGCGGCCGTCAGCTCGACTACTTCTCCCTCACCGGACCGGGGCTCGCCGATCACGATGTGGCGCGCCTGCCCTACACCCTCAAGGTGCTGCTCGAGAACCTGCTGCGCCACGAGGACGGCCTCGCAGTCGACGCTGCCGACATCGCCGGACTGGCCTCGTGGGCGTCGCACGCCGGCCGGGGTGGGTCGGCGGAGACAGCGAGGGAGGTTGCCTTCAACCCCGAGCGGGTCCTCATGCAGGACCTGACCGGGGTCCCGGCGGTGGTCGACCTGGCCGCCATGCGCGACGCGATCGCCGAGATCGGGGGCGACCCGGCCCGCATCAACCCCTTGGTCCCGGTCGAGCTGGTGATCGACCACTCGGTGATCGCCGAGCGCTCCGGGGACGCGGGCTCCTTCGCGACCAACGTCGACATCGAGTACGAACGGAACCTCGAGCGTTACCAGCTGCTCGCGTGGGCCCAGCAGGCGTTCGAGAACTTCCGGGTGGTCCCGCCGGGCACCGGTATCTGCCACCAGGTCAACCTGGAGTACCTGGCCCGGGTGGTCTTCGAGAAGGAGGGGCTCGCCTTCTGCGACACCTTGGTCGGGATGGACTCCCACACCACCATGGTCAACGGCCTCGGGGTGCTCGGGTGGGGTGTGGGCGGCATCGAAGCCGAGGCGGCCATGCTGGGCCAGCCGTACTCCATGCTCGTGCCCCCGGTAGTCGGGCTGCGGCTCGTCGGCGAGATGCCCGAGGGGACCACGGCGACCGACCTCGTCCTCACCATCACCGCGCTGTTGCGAGAGCACGGTGTGGTCGGCAAATTCGTCGAATGCTATGGCCCGGGCATCGCCGCGGTGCCGGTGGAGACGCGGGCGACCATCGGGAACATGTCGCCCGAGTACGGCGCCACCTGCACCGTCTTCCCCATCGACGAGGCGACCATGTCGTATCTGCGCTTCACCGGCCGCGATCGCGAGCACCTAAAACTGGTGGAGACCTATGCCAAGGAGCAGGGGCTCTGGCACGAGCCCGGTGCCGACGATGCCGTCTACACCGACCAGCTCGACTTCGACCTTTCGACCGTCGTGCCCAGCCTGGCCGGACCCAGGCGGCCCCAGGACCGGGTGTCGCTCACCGGCGCTGCCGCAGCCTTCCGAGGCGTCCTCGGCCACGAACTACGCTCGGCACCCCTGGCGACCGGTGCGGGGACGGAACGCCAGGAGGTGCGGGACGGCGACGTCGTCATCGCCGCCATCACCAGCTGCACCAACACCTCGAACCCCCAGGTGCTCATCGGAGCCGGGCTCCTGGCCAAGCGAGCCGTCGAGTTGGGCCTGCGCTCAAAGCCGTGGGTGAAAACGTCGCTCGCCCCCGGGTCGAGGGTCGTCATGGACTACCTCGAGCGGGCGGGGCTCCTCGAGCCCTTGGAGACCCTGGGCTTCTACCTGGTGGGCTTCGGATGCACCACGTGCATCGGCAATTCCGGGCCGCTCATGGCCGGCGTCTCCGAGGCGGTCCAGTCCGGCGACCTCTCGGTCGCTGCCGTGCTCTCGGGAAACCGGAACTTCGAGGGACGGATCCACCCCGATGTGCGGATGAATTACCTCGCCTCCCCCCCGCTGGTGGTCGCCTACGCCCTGGCCGGGTCGATGAACGTCGATCTCGGCACCGAAGCGCTCGGGACGGCCGGCGACGGCACTCCGGTGCACCTGTCCGACTTGTGGCCCTCGACCCAGGAGATCGCCCAGACCATCCGCGATGCGCTCGGTTCAGAGATGTTCCAGCGCCGTTACGCGGCGGTCTTCGATGGTGACGATCGGTGGCGGGCGATCCCGGTGGCCGAGGGCCAGACGTTCGCATGGGAACCCAGCTCGACCTACGTGCTGCGCCCGCCGTTCCTCGACGAGATGGGCTCGGACCCCGAGCCGCTCGCCGACATCAAGGGGGCACGAGTGCTGGCCCTGCTCGGGGACAGCGTCACCACCGACCACATCTCGCCCGCCGGCTCGATCGGCGTCTCCAGCCCCGCAGGTCGCTACCTCGTCGCACACGGGGTCGAGCGGGGGGACTTCAACTCCTACGGCACCCGCAGGGGGAACCATGAGGTCATGGTCCGGGGGACGTTCGCCAATGTCCGCCTGCGCAACCAGCTGGCCCGGGCACGGAGGGCGGGGTGACCCTGCACCTGCCCGACGGTGAGGAGACCACCATCTTCGAGGCCTCCGAGCGCTATCGGCGCGACGGGGTCCCGCTGATTATTCTGGCCGGCAAGGAGTACGGCTCAGGTTCGAGCCGGGACTGGGCAGCCAAGGGTCCGGGGCTCCTAGGGGTGCGGGCGGTGATCGTCGAGAGCTTCGAGCGGATCCACCGCACCAACCTGATCGGGATGGGAGTCCTCCCCCTCCAGTACCGGACAGGCGAGAACGCCCGGAGCCTCGGGCTCGACGGTCGCGAGGTCTTCAGCATCCGCGGTCTCGACGAGCTCAACCGCTCGGTGCCCAAGGAGGTGTCGGTGACCGCCGAACGCGAGGACGGAACCCGGGTCGAGTTCTCGGCGCTGGTGCGGATCGACACCCCGATGGAGGCCGAGTACTACCGCGGCGGCGGCATCCTCCGCTACGTCCTCCGCCAGCTGGCGGACTGATCAGGCCGTCCCCACCGCCCAGAAGAGCTCGGCGAGACGGCCCTCGGCCAGCCCGGCCGAGGCGGCCGAGCCACCGGCCCACGTCGCCAGACGGTCCCGAAGCCCCGGATCGTCGGCCCCCTGGCTCTGGTGGCAGGAGAGCGCGGCGACCTTGGCCTCGAATGCATCGGTGACGTCGACGGCGAGGTTGGCGGCCGGGGCGGCCATCAGCCACAGGGTGCGCACCGTGTGGGGCTCCAGACCCTCGTCCAGGAGCTCGGGGTGGGCAAAGGGATTCCGGCTGTCCGGGTATACGGCGTTGACGGCTGCCTCACCCGTCGCGAGGTGGTCCGGGTGACTGGCGAAGATCACGTTCCAGTTCCTCTCGGGGGAGGGCGCAATCACGAGATCGGGGCGGAACTCCCGGACCACCCGGGACAGGTCGCGGCGCAGCTCAACGGTGGCGGAGACCCGGCCGTCGGGGTAACCGAGGAACGTCACCTCGCTCACACCCACGGCGGCCGCCGCCGCGAGCTGCTCGCCCCGTCGGATCTCGGCCATCTGGCGGCGGGACATGGCCCGGTCATCGCCACCCGCCTCGCCATCGGTGACAATGCAGTACCGGACCACGGCTCCGGCACGGCGCATGGTGGCCACCGTGGCCGCGCACCCGAAGTCCACGTCGTCGGGGTGGGCACAGACGACCAGCACCCGATCGAAGGCCTCCTCCCCGCTCGACCAGAGCCGCGGCGACACCGAGGAGGAAAAGGTCACCGCCTCGTTGCCCCGGACCGCTGTCGACTCAGAGCACGCTCTCGTCTTCGGAGGGCTCCCACCCGGCCAGATCGGCGAGACGGGGGTCGTTGGAAAACATCTCGACGATCGGGACCCGCAGTCCCAGCCGACGCTCGATGATCTCACCCTCGACCAGCTGGTTCCAGAGCAGCAGGGTCACGGCCACCCCGGTCTCCCCGGCCCGGGCGGTCCGACCCGAACGGTGCAGGTACGCCTTGTGGTCCTCTGGCGGGTCGTAGTGGAGGACGACATCGACGTTGTCGATGTGCAGCCCCCGGGCCGCCACGTCTGTCGCGACGAGTACTGAGAGCTTCCCGGAGGCGAAGTCGGCCAAGGCTCGCTCCCGGTTGACCTGCCGAAGGTCCCCGTGGATGGCGGCGCTCTTCACCTTCTCGCGGGCGAGCTGCTCCACCAGTCGGTCCGCTCCCCGCTTGGTGCGTACGAAGCACAGCGTCTTGTCATACGCGCGACAGATCGCCGCCGCCACCTTGACCTTGTCCATCTGATGGACCTGAAGGAACCGGTGGTGCATGGCCGCCACCGTCTGGGTCCCCGACGCGACCTCGTGGAACACGGGGTCGTTCAAGTACCGCTTGACCAGCCGGTCAACGGCCCCATCCAAGGTGGCCGAGAACAGCAGGGTCTGGTGCGGCCGCTCAAGCCGACGAAGGACCCACTCGACCTGGGGCATGAAACCCATGTCGGCCATGCGGTCGGCCTCGTCGAGCACCAGCACCTCGACGTCGCCGACGCTCAGCTCACCCCGGTCACCGAGGTCGATGAGCCGACCAGGTGTCGCGATCACGACCTCTACCCCTTTGCGGAGCTGCGCCACCTGGCGTTCGATCTCGGCTCCCCCGTAGACGGCCGCCACCCTGAGCCCGACCGCGCCGGCGAGCGCGTCGAGGACCCCTTGGACCTGGAGGGCCAGCTCCCGGGTGGGCAAAAGGACGAGGGCGTGGGGTCGAGCCGGCCGCGCGCCGGCTGGACGAGCACCGTCGCGCGCCGCTGCCGTGCGTTGGAGCAGCGGGAGGCCGAAGGCCAGGGTCTTCCCCGATCCGGTCTTGGCCTTCCCGCAGACGTCCCGACCGAGCAATCCGTCGGCAACCGTCAGGGTCTGGATGGGAAAGGCGGTCGTGATCCCCTGGTCGGCCAGGGCCTTGACCAACTCGACGCTGACGCCGAGGGAGTCGAAGGTCTGCCCGGTCTCGTACTGGTCGCCTCCAGACTCCCCCTCGGGGGCCACGGCACCCCGGCCATCGCCGGGCAGGAGGCTGTTCGAGGTCATGCGATGCGTTCTCTGGTTCTCTAGGTGGGGGCCCTCAAGACCGACCCGGTCGGCACCGACCTCGATCACGAGGAACCGCGTAACGGGCGCGCCAGCACCGGTTGGAAGACGGGCGAATCCCTTCGCCGGTCAGGTTACCAGGACCCCGGTTCCTGGCTGCACACCGGGGCCCGTTACCATCGGCCGACGAGCGCTGAACTGGCAGGACCCCAGCGATCCGCGCCCGCCCCGTCCCGCGCGCCGCGCCAGGAAGACAGAGTAGGAGCCATGGTCGAACTCCAGGAGCACCCCGACGCCGATCGCCTGACCACCCGGCCCAGCCTGGTGCTCCTCATCGTGGTGATCGGGGTGCTGATGGCCGCAGTCGACACGACCATCGTCGTGTTGGCGCTGCCGGCCATGGAGCGGTCCTTGCACATCTCCTTGTCGTCGGTCATCTGGGTGATCGTCGGGTACCTGCTGGTGATCACCGTGACCGCCACCCAGGTCGGTCGACTCGGCGACATGTTCGGACGGGTGCGGATGTACGAGGCCGGGTTCTTGGTGTTTATCCTCGGCTCGGCGCTCTGCGCGCTGGCCAACAACGGAGCGACGATCATCGCCTTCCGGGTCCTCCAGGGCCTGGGGGGCGCCTTCATCACCGCAAATAGCGGCGCGGTGCTGGCCGACAACTTCCCGCCCGAGCGGCGGGGCCGAGCGTACGGCTTCAACGCGGTGGGGTGGAACGTCGGGGCCATCCTGGGGATCCTCCTCGGCGGCCTGATCATCACCTACATCTCGTGGCGCTGGATCTTCTGGATCAACGTGCCCACCGGCATCTTCGCCCTCGCCCTGGCGGTGCCCTACCTGCATGATCGAGGAGAGCGCGAGCGCCAGCGCATCGACTGGCCCGGGATGATCACCCTCGGCGTCGGCCTGTTCTTCATCCTCTGGGCGATGGTGAAGCTCTCCACGTCCAACTTCAACGGCGGCGAGGAAGCATCGCTCGCCGTCGGGCTGCTCTTCGTGATCGTCTTCGTGTTCGTCGAACGGACCGTTAAGTCACCGATGGTCAACCTCTCGATGTTCAAGATCCCGACGATGCCTTCGGCCCTCTTGGCGTCCATGTTCCAGGCCATCGGGACCTTCGCGGTCCTGTTCTTGGTGATCATGTACCTCCAGGGTGTGAGAGGGCTCACGCCGCTGCACGCCTCGCTCCTGCTCGTGCCGGGATACCTGATCGGCGGGCTCTTCGCTCCCATCGGGGGCCGACTGGCCGACCGGGTCGGGCCGGTCATCCCGGCCACCGCCGGGCTGATGGTCCAGATCGCCGCCTTGGCGATTTATGCCCAGCTCGGCCCACACACCAGCTTCATCGTGGTCGTGGTCGCGGCGACGGTGAACGGCATCGGGGGCGCCGGCTTTTATCCGGCTAACACCACCGCGGTCATGGCGGTCTCCCCCGGACGGGCGTTCGGCATCGCCTCGGGCCTCCTGCGCACGTTCTCGAACGTCGGGATGGTCTTCTCGTTCGCGGTGGCCGTCCTGGTCGCCGCCCGATCGATCTCCAAGCGAACGGCCTTCCAGATCTTCGTCGGCACCACGTCGCTGCCCCACCGGCTCACGGTGACGTTCGGCAACGGGCTGCACGCCGCCTTCTACTCGTCAATGTCGTTCTTGGTCATCGCCGCGGTGCTCTCCGCCACGAGGTTCCTGCGTCGAAGGCCCGGCCTCACCTCCCCGAGCCAGGCCGGGCCGAACTCCCCGGACCAGGTGACCACAGCCGACGTCGGAGCGGCCGGCTGAGCTGGCCGAGGACGCCCTTGATCCGTGCCTGAGCTCGTCGAGGTCGAGCTGTCGAGGCGGCTCGCCGAGGGCCTGTCGGGAAGAAGCGTCGCAGCGATCGACCTGCTCGATTCCCGGCTCAGCGCCCTCGACCAAAAGGCGCTGGCCGACGCCTTCACCGGGGCAACCTTCGCCCGGCCGCGACGGCGGGGAAAGCTCCTTCTCCTCGACACCGACGGCCCCACCCTTGGACTCCACTTCGGCATGACCGGACGCTTGGTCCTCGACGGGCAGGCGGCCCTCGACCGACTCCTCTACGCCCCGGAGCGGCTCGAGCACCGGTGGCTCCGCTTCGTCGTCACGACCGACGACGGCGGTCGACTGGAGCTCCACGACCCGAGACGACTCGCCCGGGTCACCGCCGATCCCGACGAGGAACTTCTCGGGCCCGATGCCACCAGCGTCTCGGTCGCCCAGCTCCGATCGGCGCTGGGTCGATGCGACAGCCGTGCCTCGCTCAAGGCCCGCCTGCTGGACCAGACTCGGCTGGCCGGCGTCGGGAACCTGATCTGCGACGAGGTGCTGTGGAGAGCCGACCTCTCGCCTCGACGCCCGGCCGGCTCCCTGGAGCGGGTTGAGCTTGCTCGCCTCCACCGACGGCTGAGGAGCACGATCGACCGCCTGCTCGTCGGGGGTGGATCACACACCGGGGAGCTGACGCCCCTGCGGCACCCCGGAGCACACTGCCCGAGGGACGGGTCCACGCTGGCCCGGGCGGTGGTCGGTGGACGCACCACCTACTGGTGCCCGGCCCACCAGCGGTAGGCCGCCACGGGTGGAGCGCTCAGCGGGCCGCCCGGACTTCCTCGAGCACCTTGGCAGCGTGGCCGTCGGCTCGGACGTTGTACCAGGCCCGCACGATCACGCCCCTGTCATTCAGGAGGAAGGTCGATCGGATAACACCGAGGGTCTTCTTCCCGTAGAGGGTCTTCTCACCCCAGGCCCCGTAGGCCTCCATGGTCTTGTGCCCCGGGTCCGAGAGCAGCGGGAACCTGAGGCCGAACTTTTGCCGAAAGCTCTGGTGCTTCGCGGCGCCGTCCGGGGAGATCCCCAAGACCTTCACCCCGGCGCGGTTGAACACGCTCAGGTTCTCGTTGAACTGACGGGCCTCCTTGGTGCACCCCGGGGTGTCGTCCGCTGGGTAGAAGTAGAGGACCGCCGGAGCGCCCTTCAGGTCCTTGAGGCCGATCTTCTTGCCGTCCTGGTCGGGCAGGGAAAACGCCGGCGCCTTATTTCCTGCCTCTAGCCTGGGCATTTGTCTCCTCCTCGGTGCCCGCTCCACCGAGGAGCGAGCAGTGACACGGGTCCTGACCGTCTTCGTTACCACCCCGAGGACCTCGGGGCCAACGTCGAACCGCGGGCGGGTGTTTGCGGAGAACGCGCTGCCGTGCGTCTCGGTAATCAGGGACCAGGTCACGGACGATCCGGCACCGGTGCCGGATCTCCCCTGGAGTTCACCCTGATTCGGGACTTTCGGCCCTGCCCTGCCGCGCCCGGGCACTGCAGGCTGGTTGAGGCCATACGACCACGGGGGGGCGCCGGGGTTCGAACGCGGACTAGAAGGACTCGGTGAGGCGAGGTGAGGCGAGGCTCTGAGCAGGCGATGGCGGACCGGCTGCGCTTTGACCGCGTGGCTTGGGGATCACACTGCGTGGACTGTTATCCGGGTGCATGCCCGTACCGGGTGTACGTGCGTGACGGCCAGGTTCTTCGCGAGGAAGTGGCCGGCACCATGCTTCCTTTCGAAGAGGGAGTCCCTGACATGAACCCCCTCGGCTGCCAGAAGGGCGCGGCCTGGTCCCAACAGCTCGACGGAGCGGACCGCCCCCTGTATCCGCTGCGCAGGGTGGGTGAGCGAGGATCGGGCCGCTGGGAGCGGATCACGTGGGACGACGCCCTCGTCGCCATCGCCGACGCCATCATCGACACCCTCGAGGAGGAAGGCAGCGAGGCCATCATCCACGAGGGTTCTCCCGAGGTCGTGGCGGTGCCGGCCGTTCATCGCTTCATGAACCTGCTCGGCGGGGTCGTCACCGACATCAATGGCTCGATCAACGACCTGGCGATCGGTCACCACCTGACGTTCGGACGCTTCTACCCCATCTACTCGAACGACGATATCTTCCACTCCGAGTTGGTGATCCTGTGGAACACCAACCCGGCGTACACCGCCATCCCCTTCTTCCACTACATGTCGGAAATGCGTTACCACGGTGGGGAGGTCGTGCTGCTCTCGCCGGACGTCTCACCCACTCACTCCCACGTCGACTACCACGTCCCGCTCGAATGGGGGGCGGATCCCGCCCTGGCACTGTCCATGTGCCAAGTGGTCGTGGAAGAAGGGCTCGTGGACGAGTCCTTCGTCTCGACCCAGACTGACCTGTCCCTCTTGGTGCGCAGCGACACCGGTCGCTTCCTCCGCCAGTCCGACCTCGTGGCCGGAGGTTCCGACGACGTCTTCTACCACCTGAGAGCTGACGGTGAACTGGTCGCGGCCAGCCGGACCGAGCTCTTACTCGACTTCGCCCCCGACCTGTCGGGCTCGGTGACGGTGACGTTGGTCGAAGGAGGAGAGGCTCGGGTCCGCCCGCTCATGGCCCGCCTCGCCGAGATGCTCGACGACCGCTATCGCCCCGAGCAGACCCAGTCCCGGACAGGGGTACACCCGGACACGGTACGGACCCTCGCCCGCAAGGTGGCCACCCGCAGGACCAAGGTGCTCATGGGTATGGGCGCGTGCAAGACCTATCACTCCGACCTGTACCAGCGCACCATGAACCTGCTGTTGGCACTGACGGGGAACTGGGGCCGGAAGGGGACCGGGATCAACTGCTGGGCCGTCGGCCTTTTCGACGGACAAACCACTGCCCTGGCCAAGCAGCGGGTCGGGGTCGAAGGTGCCGAAGCGGTGCTCGCCGGTCTCACGGCACTGGAGGCTGGCCTTCGCTCCGAAGACCCCAGCCTCGACGACACCTTGGCCAGCATCGAGCTCACGCGACGCATGGCGGGCGGCGGCGGGCGCGCCATGTTCCCTGCCTTCTTCCTCTGGTACTGGCATGGAGGGTTCCAGGGACGTTGGAACAACCCCTCCTGGAACGACCCCGCCATGGCCCGCTCCTTCGAGGACTACTTCGACGAAGCCGTCGGCGCGGGGTGGTGGAAGGGCCTCGAGAAGCCCGGTCCAGATGTAACGCCTCGGGTGATGATCGAATGCGGCGGCAATCAGCTGCGGCGAACCCGTGGCGGCCAAGGGGCCCTGCTCGACTCGTTATGGTCGCAGCTACGGCTCGTGGTGACCGTCGACGTACGGATGTCCGTGACGGCACTGCACTCGGACATCGTCCTGCCCGCCGCCCATCACTACGAGAAGGTCGCCTTCCATCTCCCGAGTCCCTCGATGCTGACGCTCACCCTCTGCGACAAGGCGGTCGAGCCTCCAGGCGAGGCCAAGGAGGAGTGGGAGATCTTCTCGCTCCTGTGCCGGGTGCTGGCCGAGCGGGCGGCGGCGCGGGGTGTCGAGACCTTCCGGGTGGCGAGCGAGCTGGCCGACCCCGTCCGCCGCTACGACGACCTCTGGGAGAAATTCACCCTCGGCGGCCGACTTCTCAATACCGAGGATGTCGGCGACGAGATGGTCCGCGACACCACCTACGCCGACACCCTGCCCGAGGGGACCACCTTGCAAACCCTGCGAGAGCAAGGATGGATCCGGTTCATCGGCTGGGGTTCCTCCCCCATGGCCAAGGGGCAATCCTCCCCGTGGCCCGAACACGAGACCCACGTCCCGTTCCGCGACCACGTGGAGCGGGGAACCCCCTACCCGACTCTCACGCGCCGGGCGCAGTTCCTCATCGAGCACCCCTGGTTCGTCGAGGCCGGGGAGGACCTCCCGGTGCACAAGGAACCTCCCAAGATGGGCGGGGACTACCCGTTCAAGATGACCGGTGGCCACAACCGATGGTCCATCCACGCCATGAACATGGGCAACCCGGTACTTCTCCAGACCCACCGGGGGGAGCCTCACGCGGTCATGAACCCCGATGACGCCGCGCGCCTCGGCATCGAAGACGGCGACCTGGCGAGGGTGTTCAACGACGTCGGTGACTTCACGGTCAGGGTGAAGACGTCATCGGGACAGCGTCCCTTCGGGCTGTCGGTGTACAACGGCTGGGAGGGCCACATGTTCCGCGGGGGGCGGGGCTCCAACGAAGTGGAGCCCGGCATGGTCAAGTGGCTTCAGATGGCGGGCGGCTACGGCCATTTGCGCTACGCGCCGATGGAGTGGCAGCCGGTTCCAGTGGACCGGCCGATCTTCGTCGACATCGCCCGGGAAGAGGACTCCTGATGCGCGACGTCTACGTCCTGGCAGTAGGGATGACGACGTTCGGCAAGTATCCAGAACTCGGGATCAAGGAGCTCAGCGCCCGAGCGGTCACCGAGGTCCTGGCCGATGCGGCGTTGGATCCCACCGCCATCGAGGCGGCCTGGTTCGCCAACGCCGGCTGGGGGATGGCGACGGGCCAGCACTGCATTCGTGGTCAGGTGGCCCTCGCTCCCCTCGGCATCGAGGAGATCCCGGTGATGAACGTGGAGAACGCGTGCGCCGGCGGGTCGTCGGCCTTCCACGGGGCCTTTCTCGGGATCGCAGCAGGCGCCTACGACGTGGCGCTCGCGGTCGGTGCCGAGAAGTCTTTCGTGCCAGCAGGCAACGATCCCGAGGCGCGTCGGCGGGGGTTCGAGAGCTTCATCGCCGGCACCGACGTCGAGGTCACACAGGCCTTTCTCGAGCGGATCAGGGCCGAGGCCGAGCAACGCCGGGCCGATCTCGAGGCCCAGGGCGAGGTGAAGGAGGGTGGAGGCGGGGCACGCAGCCCGTTCATGGACCTGTACTCCATGGCTGCCCGAGGGCACATCGAGCGCTACGGGACCACGCAGCGCCAGCTGGCCGTGATCGCGGCCAAGAACCACCGCCACGGTGCCCTCAACCCCCACGCCCAGTACCGCATGGCCATGACGGCCGACGAGGTGCTCGACGACCGCCTCGTCTCATGGCCCCTCACCAGGTCCATGTGTGCGCCAACCGGGGACGGTGCCGCTGCGGCCGTCCTGGTGGCCGGCGACCGGCTGGCTTCGCTCGACAGCTCCCGAGCCGTGCGGGTCCGAGCGTCGGTGCTGGCCTCCGGGCGCCTCGTCGCCACCGGTGGGCGCCTGGCCCCACCCGCACAGCGTGCCTACGAAGCCGCGGGCCTGGGCCCCGACGACGTGGACGTGGCCGAGGTCCATGACGCCACGGCCTTCGGAGAGCTGGCCCAGAGCGAACGCCTCGGTTTCTGCGCCGAAGGACAAGGCGGCCCGTACGCCGAGTCGGGCGCCACCTCGCTCGGGGGTGCCCGTCCGGTCAATCCGAGCGGCGGGCTCGAGTGCCGCGGTCACCCGATCGCCGCCACCGGCCTGGCCCAGATCACCGAGATCGTGACCCAGCTGCGGGGCGAGGCAGGCGAGCGCCAGGTCCCCGGAGCCCGTCTCGGTCTGATCGAGAACGGCGGTGGGTTCATCGGCACCGGTGAGGCCGCCGTCTCCATCCACGTGCTGGAGGCACCGGCGAGCCGATCTGGAAGTTCTCGGTCCGCTCGACCCGCGGCGGGCGACCACTGATGGGCGCCGAGCCGACGACCCTCGGGGAACTCGTCCGGGCCCAGTCCGAGGGGTTTGGGGACGCGCCGTTCCTCTTCTTCGAGGACCGCACCCTGTCGTTTGCCGACCTCGATGATCGGGTCGAACGGGTCGCCGGCGGCCTGGCCGAACTCGGAGCCGGTCCGGGCACGGGGGTGGCCGTCCTCATGTCGAACTCGCCGGAATGGCTCTTTGCCTTCTTCGCCATCCAACGCCTGGGCGCCTACACGGTGCCGGTCAACGTGGCGCTCAAGGGTGAAGGCCTCCGGCACGTGATCGGCCACTCCGACGCCGGGATCCTCGTGACGGCGGCGGAGTACGCCGAGGCGGTCCAGGCCGTGGCGCCTGGGTTGCCCGGCCTGCACCGGGTGGTGGTGGACGAACAGCAGGCCTCAGCCGACTGGCGGCGACCCTCCGGTTGGATCGCCCTTGGTGAGCTCGAGGAGCTGGCACCGGGTCGGATCACTCACCAGGGCTCGGCCCTCGACGCCACCGGGGGGATCAGCACGATCATGTACACCTCGGGCACCACCGGCGCCCCCAAGGGCGTGGTCAGCCGCTACGGCGGGCTGAACCTCTCTGGCATGCGAATGCTGGCGGGCGGGCTCCAAGCCGATGAGGTGCTGTACACCTGCCTGCCCCTGTTCCATGCCAACGCCCTACTGCTCACCACGGTGCGTGCCCTTGCGGCCGGACGCCCGGTGGCGCTGGCCCGGCGTTTCTCGGCAAGCCGGCTTTGGGAAGACACCCGCCGCTACGGCGTGACCACCTTCAATGCCTTGGGGGCGATGGTCCCGATCCTCGTCAAACAGCCCGAACGGTCCGACGACGCCGACAATCCGGTGCGGACCGTGTTCAGCGCGGCGTGTCCGGCTTCGGTGTGGGCCGAGTTCGAACGTCGCTTCGACGTGCGGATCATCGAGGGCTACGCGGCCGTCGACGGTGGCGGCTACATGACCATCAACTTCGGGCAGTCCCCGCCGGGGTCGATCGGCAAGGCGCCGGGCGGCTGGCGAATCGTCGATGACGACGGTCGTGACGTCGCCGTGGGCGCGACCGGCGAGCTTCTCTTCGAAGTGGACGACCCAACCCGACGCAAGGTCGAGTACTACAAAGACGAGGCCGCCGGTTCGGCCCGGATCGATGGAGGATGGTTCCGGACCGGTGACCTCATGCGCTCCGACGCGGAGGGCAACCTGTACTTCGTCGACCGAAAGACGGACTCGCTGCGGAGGCGGGGCGAGAACATCTCCTCCTGGGAGGTCGAGCGGGAGCTCGATCGCCATCCGGCACTGCTGGAGTCCGCCGTCTTCGGCGTGCCCTCCGAACTCGGGGAGGACGAGGTCATGGCGGTCGTCGTGGTCAAAGGGGGCTGCCAGGTCACCCCCGAGGAGCTCGTGGCCTTCGCCCAGGAGCGAATGGCCGCCTTCATGGTGCCGCGGTTCATCGAATTCAGGGCCTCACTCCCCAAGACCGAGACACACCGGACCCGCAAGGGCGAGCTCAAGCGCCAGGGGGTCGGACCGGCCACCTGGGACAGCCAGGCGAGCTCGTCCCGGGCGGGCCGGGGGGGGTCCGCGAGCCAGAGAGGGACGACAGGGGGGAGCATTCGATGGAGCTGAAAGAGGTCGTCGGCCGGAGGCGCAGCATTCGCTTCTACCTCCCTCACAAGCCGGTCGAACGAGCCAAGATCCAAAAGATGTTGCACGCCGCGCAGCGGGCCTCGTGCGTCGGCAACGTGAACAACACCAGCGCCGTCGTCATTTGGCGCGACGAGGCGTCTGGCGAACTCCTGAAGCGCATCACCCCCCCACTCGGTTACCAGCAGATGCAGACGGCGCCGGTCTTCATCCTCTGGTACGCCGACACCGAGGCCTACGAGATCGAGCGTTGGACGGGACACCTGCTCGACCTGGCCGACCAGCGCCGGATCGGCGTCGATGTCGAAGAGACCAAGACACAGATCAACAACGTGTTGAAGCCGGTCTTCGGGTCGATGTGGAAGGACATGGCCGTGTCCCCGCTCGCCTTCATGGACGTCGGTCAGGCCGTCGCCCAGGCCACCCTGGTTGCCTATGACGAAGGCCTGGGTACCTGCTGCATGTCGAGTCCGCGTCTCGAACAGGTGGCGAATCTGCTCGACCTGCCCGACACGGCGGTGCCGATCTGCCTGCAGTCGGTCGGCTACCCGGCCGAGTCATGGGAGGCCGGAGGCCAGACCCGCAAGGCCCCCTTTGAGCAGCTGTTCCACGAGGGGCGTCATGGGCGGCCGTTCCTGGTCGACCCCGAGGTCGAAGAGCAGCTGCGGGCCGAGAAGCTGCTCCAGCGAGAGGCTCCCCTACCCGATCGGGACGATGAACTGCGCTACGTCATGCGTGCCCTCGGGCTGGAAGGTGAATTCGTCCACTTCGACCAATCCTGATTCGAGAGAGGGCCAGGCCCATGACGACGATCGAGTTCGAGACGTCACTCAGCGATGAAGAGGCTTCGGTGCGCGATACCGCACACCGATTTGCCGAAGAGGTCCTGCGACCGGTCGGGAGGGTCCTCGACAAGATGGCGGACCCCGAAGCCGTCGTTGCCCCGGATTCCCCGCTCTGGGACGTCTTTGCCCGCTACCGCAAGCTGGGTGTTCGCGACCTCGACGACACGCAATCCACGCTTGCACCGACCGAGCGGGCCCGGGTTCAGTCGCTCGTGTCCGAGGAAATGGGCTGGGGAGATGCCGGACTCGCCATCAGTCTCGGCGTCTCGCAGTTTCCCCGCAACCTGGCTCGACTGTCGGGTAATCCCGAGCTGATCGAGCGCTTCGGTGGCGACGAGGTGATCGGCTGTTGGCCGATCACCGAGCCCGATCACGGGAGTGACCAGCTGATCTACGCCGGCCGCATGCAGGAGATGCCGGGAAGGCCGAACTGCGTCGCGCGTCGTGACGGTGGCGACTACGTCATCGAAGGCCAGAAGTCGGCGTGGGTGTCCAACGGCACCATCGCCACCGCTGCCGCCCTCTTCTGCGCGGTGCAAGGCTCCGACGGCCGGATCACCGGGCCGGCCGCGTTCCTGGTTCCTCTCGAAGAACCAGGGGTGCGGCGGGGAGCCCCGCTCGACAAGATCGGCCAACGAGCGCTCAACCAGGGGGAAATCTTCTTCGACCGGGTTCGGCTTCCTGCCTCTTATCTCGTGCTCCCGCCAGAACTTGGGCCCTGGAGCGCCGACTCGGTGCTGGCCAATGCGAACGGTGGGATGGGCGCGACCTTCGTCGGTGTGGCGCGCGCCGCGCTCGAGATGGCCGTCGAATACGCCAAGGAGCGGGTGCAGGGTGGCACCGCGATCATCGAGCACCAGAGCGTGCGCGCCCGCCTCTTCCGCATGTACCGACTTACCCAGGCTGCGCGGGCACTCAGCCGCCATACCCTCGCTCACAACGGCGCCACGATGCCTGCGGACATCGCACTGGCCATCGCCTCGAAGGTCACGGCAACCGAGACGGCCTTCGAGGTGGCAAGCATGGCGCTGCAGATCTTTGGAGGCAACGGTCTGACCCGCGCCTATCCCGTGGAGAAGCTGCTGCGGGATGCCCGCGCTTCGATGATCGAAGACGGGTGCAACGAGGTGCTCGGAATCATGGCTGCCGGGCGCCTCTAACTGCGGGTACTGACCGGTTCCGACTCGGTCTGCGCTACCAGGGCCGGGGAACGGCCCGTCAAGGGCTGCCGGATGTGAAGCCCGGGTCGATGTGCGACGCTTCGGACATGGACGTCTACCTCGTCGACGGCACCTACGAGTTGTTCCGGCACTTCTTCGGTCAGCCACCCCACGCGGCGACCGACGGAAGTGAAGTGGGGGCGGTCCGGGGCGTGCTGTTGTCAGTGCTCAGCCTGCTCGCCGAAGGCGCGACCCATCTCGGTGTGGCGACCGACCACGTAATCGAGTCGTTCCGCAATCAGCTCTGGCCCGGCTACAAGACCGACGAAGGTGTCGATCCGCTGCTCATGGGCCAGTTCGAGCTGCTCGAGTCGGCGCTCGAAGCCTTGGGGGTCGTCGTGTGGGCGATGGTCGAGCTCGAGGCCGACGACGCGTTGGCGTCGGCAGCCGCGAGCACCTCGGCCGATCCGACAGTCGAACAGACCGTGATCTGCACGCCGGACAAGGATCTCGCCCAGTGCGTGGTCGGCGACCGAGTGGTCCAGCTCGACCGGCGGCGGGCCACGATCATCGACGAGGACGGGGTCGTGGCCAAGTTCGGTGTCACCCCCGCCTCGATCCCCGACTGGCTCGCCTTGGTGGGCGACTCGGCCGACGGTTTCCCCGGTCTCGCCGGCTGGGGGAAGGTCTCGGCGTCCGCGGTCTTGGCCCACTACGGTCACCTCGAATCGATTCCCGACCAGGCGGCCGACTGGGAGCGGTCGCTCCAGGCCCGCGTGCGGGGGGCGAGGGGCCTCGCCGCACGGCTGGCCGAACAACGAGGGCTGGCCCTGCTCTTCCGGGATCTCGCCACGCTGCGGGTGGACCGTTCCCTCGTCCAGCGGGTCGGCGACCTGCGATGGCGGGGGCCGACCGACCGCTTCGACGAGGTCTGCACCTACCTGCGCGACGAACCCATGGCCCGACGAGCGCAGGCGTTGGCCCGGGGGCGCTGAACGGGGCCGGACCTCCCCCGAAACGCTGGCTATGGTGGGCTCGTGCCTCCCGAGAAGCTCCATTGGGCCCACCTGTACGAAGAAGTGGTCACTTCGGGCCTGTGCACTGGGTGCTCGGCCTGCATCGTGGTCTGCCCCTACGACGTGCTCGAGTACGACGACCAGGACGGTCACTACAAACCGTTCCACGTCGCCGAGGAGGGTGGGACCGACGACTGCACCCACGGGGTCAAGGGCTGCACGCTGTGCACCCGGGCCTGCCCCCGTTTCCGGGACTGGGAGACCGAGATCGACCACTACCTGTTCGGACGGGACCGCACCGAAGATGAGGTGTCCGGGATCACTTCCGAGGTCGTACTGGCCCGGGCCACCGACCCCGACCTGCTCGAGGCCGGCCAGGACGGCGGGTTCGTCTCCGCCCTGCTCCTCTGGGCCCTCGAGCACGACGAGATCGATGCCGCCCTCGTGTCGGACCTCGAAGGGGACGGCACCAGCTGGCGGGCAGTCCCGGCCGTCGCCCGGACCAGGGAGGAGATCCTCAAGACGGCGGGCTCTCGCTACACCTACTGCGCCAACCCGATGGCCTACGCCGAGGCGACCGGGAGCGGAGCCGAGCGGCTCGCCCTCGTGGGCATGGGGTGCCAGACGTCGGCCACGGCGGTGATGTCAGCCCGCAAAGCCGGCAAGGTGGCCAGGAGGTTCAGCCTGTCGATCGGGCTCTTGTGCTCGAAGACCTTCGACGACGCCATCTTCTCCGAGCTCTTCGAGGCTCGCTACAACCTGGCACGCGAGCAGATCAAGAAGATGAACATCAAGGGGGTCTTCCAGCTGTGGATGCAAGACGGCTCCTATCACGAGGTGCCGCTCAAGGAGGCCCATGGCTGGACCCGCGAGGGCTGCAAGGCCTGTCCGGACTTCGCGGCCGAGCACGCCGACATCTCCACCGGCGGGATCGGGGCGTTCAACGACTGGACCCTTGTCCTCGTCCGCACCGAACGAGGCCGGGAGATCTTTGACGCCATGGTCAAGGACGGGGCGGTCGAGCTGCGCCCGATCGACGAAGACCCCGGCGCGGTCTCCCTTCTGCGCCGCCTCTCCACCGTGAGCCGCAAGCGCTGGCCGCCAACCGCGGTCCCGATGCCAGGGCGGATCCCGGTCCGCTCCTAACAGGGCTCGGCGAACGCTGTCGGGTTGATCGGAGATCGCGCTTCACAGTCCCTTGGTCGCCGGTCTCTCACCAGGCTCGCCCCGGCGGTACACTCGGCGCATGGGAGCTCCGAAGAGTCCCGAAGCGTGGATAGCGTCCATTGTCGTGGCGCTCATCTGGTCTAACGCCGCGCCGAAACCGTCTTCGCGTCTTCGCTTCTTCGCCATGGGGTTCTGTGGGGTAATGCTGATCGGGCTTTGGGGTCTGAGAGCTTCCCGAAACCTGAATCGGCGTAACCAACCACAAGATTTGGGCTTCGCCAAGCTCTTCTAGCGGGCCAGGGCCCGGGCACGGGCGAAGACGGCGTCGAGCATCTCCTCGGTCAACATCTTGGTGAAGGTGTTGCGCTGGCTCGGGTGGTAGGAGGCGATGACCGTCCTGCCGTCGGCCAGTTCGAACTCCGCCAGGTGGCCGAAGCGCGGCCGGGGTGAGATCCCGAGCAGCCGGGCCAGTGAACCGAGGGCGAACGCGCCCAGAGCCACGAACACCCGCACCTCGCTCAGCAGTTCGAGCTCGGCCTCCAGGTAGTCCTGGCAGGCGTCGCGTTCTTGTGTGGTGGGCTGGTTCGCCGGCGGGGCGCAACGGACCGCTGCCGTGACGAAGGCGCCGGAGAGTTCGAGACCGTCGTCTTGGCCGGTGCTGGTGGGCCGGTTGGCGTACCCGGCACGGTAGAGGGCTCGGTAGAGCCACTCGCCCGAGCGGTCGCCGGTGAACATGCGCCCAGTTCGGTTCGCCCCGTGGGCTGCCGGGGCCAGCCCGACGACCACGAGCCGGGCCCTGGCGTCCCCGAAGCCAGGGACCGGGCGGGCCCAGTACACCTGGTCGGCGAAGGCCCGCCGCCGGTCGGCGGCCACCTGCTCCCGCCAGGCCACCAGTCGCGGGCAGCGTCGGCACGCCGCCACCTGGGCCTCCAACGAGGCCAGGCGGCGGTGACTCGAGTCGTTCGGGGACATCCCCGGAGCCTACGATCAGGGGTCGTGCCTCCCTCGACCAGGACCACCGTCGCCCGAGGGTCGCGACCCGGGGCCCGCGTGCGCAGCGGAGCGGCCCGGCGCCAGCGCCCCGCAACCGTGGTCTTCCTGGTCCGCCACGGCCACACCCCCACGACCGGCAAGGTGCTGCCAGGACGGGCCCCCGGCCTGCACCTCTCACCCAAAGGGCTCGAGCAGGTCCAGGCAACCGCCGACCGGCTGGCGGCGGTCTCCCCGCCGCCGGCTGCCGTCTACTCGTCGCCGATGGAGCGGGCCCGGGAGACCGCGGCGCCGATCGCCCGGGCCCTCGGCCTGCGGGTGCGGACGCACAGCGGCCTCCTCGACGCGGCGGTCGGCGAGTGGGAAGGCAAGAGCCTTCGGGTGCTCGCCCGCAAGCCCGAGTGGCGCACCGTGCTCGGGTGGCCGAGCGGGTTCCGCTTCCCCGGCGGGGAGTCCTTCGCCGAGATGCAGACCCGGGTCCTCCAGAGCGTGCTCGACCTCGCCTCCGAGCACCGGGGTGAACGACTTGTGTGCGTCTCGCATGCCGATCCGATCCAGATGATCGTGGGCTCGATGGCCGGGATGCCGCTCGACATGTTCCAGCGGATCGTTATCTCCCCCGCGTCGGTCTCGGCGATCGCCCTCGGGCCGGGCCGGCCGGGCGTGCTTTGTGTCAACTCGACTGGATCCCTCGCCGAGTTGGTTTCGCCATGACCGAGTACGACCTCGAGGCACCCGACGAGTTCACGGTGGGCACGGTGGGACCGGTGGGCCAGCGGACCTTCCTCATCCAGTGCCGCCAGGGCCGTCAACTGCTGACGCTCAAGGCCGAGAAGCAGCAGGTCGCCGTGCTGGCTAGCTACCTCGCCCGGATCGTTCGTGAGGTCGGGCGCCCCGGTACCCTCCCCCGCGAGGTGGTCTTCCGGGCCGACGAGGAGCCGGCGTGGGTGATCGGCACCATCGGCGTCTCCTACGACGAGGGGAGCGCCAGGGTCGTGGTGGTCGCCGAAGAGGTCGGCGATGACGACCAGGACACCTCGGTGGCACGGATCTCGATCACGCTCGAGCAGGCG
>DAHUZS010000058.1 GCA_027315045.1 Acidimicrobiaceae bacterium | reverse complement strand
GGTCTTGGTGCGAGCGGCGGCCCGAGGGGCCGGGAGGGGTGCGGCGCAACCCGGGCGCACCGGACCCGGTCCCCCCGATGCCTGCCGGCGGACTCGTGGCTGGCCCGGGGCCACCTCGGCCCAGGCACCGAGCTCTCGGGGGTGGTCGATGGGCCCGATGGTCTCGGCGCACCGGGAGCACCCACTGGGCGAACTCGCCCCAGCCCTTGGCGGTGGTGGTGAACGAGGCCTTGGTGAACCCCAACCACCTGGTCCGCTCCGACGATGCGGGTCGCGGCCACCAGGCGGTCGCGGGGGACGTTGAGTCCGGCCACCTTGTCTCGTCGCCGTCTCACCGCTCCTTCCAACGGTCCCAGTGGGCGCCGGGGAGGGACCGGATCGACTTGGAGTCTGGGATTGGTGCACGCGGCGACCTTCGGCGATCCCCCGGGCCAACGCACGACGTGCTCATGGCGACAAGCTAAGGCTCGGCGACCGCGCCCGGCTCGCGCCGTCAGCATTGCCATGCGCGGTGGTGACGGCCACCGTCATGTGAACTCAGTTGATCAAGGGGTCCCGTGGAAGGCCGAGGATTCGCTCTCCGATCTGATTTCGTTTGATCTCCGAGGTGCCTCCGGCGATGGACATCGAGCGATGCGAAAGCACGAGCGAGCCGGCGATGGCGCCGGCGTCTTCCATCAGGGCCGTCTCCGGACCGTTGAGCGCCGCCAGCATCGCGGCCATCTCGTGGCCGTTCTCCGAGAGCACGAGCTTGGTGATGTTTCCCTCCGGCCCGGGGCCGCCTCCGACGACAGCCCGATGCGCGCTGCGCAGATTGAGGGCGTCCATGGCCTGGGTGCTGGACACATAGCGGCCGATGCGTCCGGCCCCACCGCCGAGCCGCTCGGGGTGCGCGTCGTACATGGCGATCACCCCGTCGATCGCCATCGCCGACCCGTAGCCTCCGCCGCCGATGCTCACGCTCTCGTTCCCGAGCGTCGCGCGGGCGACTGTCCAGCCGTGGTCGATCGGCCCGACCACGTCGTCGTCGGGAACGAACACGTCGTTGAAGAACACCTCGTTGAAGGCCGAGTCCCCGGTGGCCTGCTTGAGCGGGCGGACCTCGACACCCTCGCCTTTCATGTCGATCACCATCATGGTGATGCCGTCGTGCTTGGGGGCGTCGAGATTCGTGCGCACCGTGGCGAGGCCGTGCTTGGCTAGCTGGGCACCGCTCGTCCACACCTTCTGACCGTTGACGAGCCACCCGCCGTCGACCCGGGCACCCCTCGTCTGGATTCCGGCGGCGTCGGAGCCCGCGTTGGGTTCGCTGAAGAGCTGGCACCAGATGAGTTCCTGATTGAGAGCCGGCATCACCCAGCGGGCAACCTGATCCTCCGTCGCGTACTGGATGAGGGTCAGGATGACCCACCCAGTGATCCCGTACGCGGGGCGACGGACCTTTGCCGCCGCGAACTCCTGCTCGATCACCAGCTGCTCGACCGCCCCGGCGTTACGGCCCCAGGGCTTGGGCCAGTGCGGCATGGCGTAGCCGTCCTCGATCATGGCGGTTCGCTGGGCGGCCTCGTCGAGACCCTTGATCTTCTCGAGGAACTCACGCACCGTCCCCCGGTACTGCTCGGCCTCCGGGGGGAGGTCGACGCTGCGACCCCGCTTGAGGCCTTTGCGCGCCAGGTCGGTGACGGCGACCGCCGCCGCCTCGGCCCCGATCACCATCTCGATGGCGCTGGCCCTGCGCAGGTAGAGGTGCGCGTCGTGTTCCCAGGTGAAGCCGATGCCCCCGTGGACCTGCATGTTTAGCTGGGCGTCCTGATCGGCTGCGGGAAGCGCCAGGGCGGCGGCCATCGCCGCCGTGTAGCTGAACTGGTCGCCACCGCCGGCGGCGGCCCGGGCGGCGTCCCAGACCAGCGAGGTGGCCAGCTCGGCTGCGACCACCATGTTGGCGCAGTGGTGCTTGACCGCCTGGAAGGTCGCGATCGGGCGCCCGAACTGCTCGCGCACTTTGGCGTATGCAGCGGCCGACTCGGTGCACTCGCGGGCCACGCCGACCGCCTCGGCCGCGTACAGCAGTCGGGCGAAGTCGACGAGGGTCTGGCGGGCACCGGGGAGTACCGTCGCCGGGGCACCCGCCAGGCTGACCCGGGCGGACCGGCGGGTCGGGTCGAGATTCCTGGGCGTGGTCGACTCGACGCTCCCCGAGGCCCGCTCGACCACCGCCACGTCATCGCCCACCGGGATCAAGAGGACGTCGGCCAGGCCACCGCCGAGCACCACCCCGGCGGAACCCTGCGCCTTGGCCCCCTTGACTTCCACCTCGCCGCCCAGTGCGACCGCTCCGGTCACCGATCCGTCGGCCAGTCCCGGGAGCAGGCGTCGCTTCAGCTGGTCGGTCCCCGCCGCCACCAGCACCGCGCTCGCGGTCACGGTCGGCACGAAGGGTCCGGGGGTCACCGCGCGCCCGAACTCCTCGACCACCACCACCAATTCGGGAAGGCCGAAGCCGGAGCCGCCGTACTCCTCGGGCACGTGGAGACCGAGCCATCCGAGTCCGGCCAGCTCACCCCAGAACTTTGGGAGCTCCTCCATGTCGGACTCGAGCAGTGCCCGGGCCTCGCCCCGGGCGTCGTGTCTCATGAGGAAGTCGGACACCGTCTTGGCAAATGTGCGGTGGTCTTCGGTGATGGCGATGGACATGGGAGGCTCGGCCCTTCTCTTCGCTGGGAGTTGCCAGGCAGGTGGGTTTTGACGGGGCGGAAAGGGTCGCGACGGCCCCAGCCCTCGTTCGCTAGGCACGGAGCCTAGCCTCGAACATTCATCCCGGCGCCGAACCTCGAGCGCGCTCGTCCGCGTAAAAGGCCTCCTCGCCTGCGAAAATGAGTGTCGCTCAACACTCCCGATCGCAGAAGAAGAGGGCTCCTTGAAGGTGCACTCTACCCGCTCGGTTCGCCGCGCCGCGGTGACCGTCGAGGGCAAGAACATCGTCTCCCACGCCGGCACCGCGTTGTTGGCCGAGTTGGCCGACCGCATCGGTCTCACCAGCGCGATGTCCCATGCGATGTCGGAGTGCGGGATCTCCTGGCAGACCCACGACCCGGGGTGGTGCTGATCGAGGAGGAGGACTGGCGCCCGGCGATCGAGGCCAACGGGACGAAGCGAGAAGGGGCCTGGGTGATCGAGTTGATCAAGATCCGGTCAATCGACGGGTCTGGTCGTCGACGACGGAACGTTACGAGCGTGTGGCCTTTCTTGGCCTCACGGCCAGCGCGCCCGGACCTGATCGGCCAGACTCCCCAGGTCGACGGGGCCGCTCGTGTCGAGCCGGAGCACCTCGCCGATCGCCACCGGCCGGTCGAACTCGGCCAGGCGCTCGGCCGAGAGCGTCGGGAGGACGTGGGCTCGATGGTGTGACGGGTCGGACGCCCGTTGCGCGTACCGACGGGACGCCAGCTCGGGCGGGCACCAGCAGTAGATCTCGACGACCCGGGCCGACAGGGCGGCGATCCTGGAGCGCTCGTAGCTGCTGTGGGGACGGAAATTCGCTTCGAGCAGGGCCGACGGCGCCAGTCCGGCCAGCGCCACAACAGCTCCATCGACGCCGCCCCCAGGCGCCGAGACCACTCGAGGTCCCCGTCGGGCGGCCCGAGGGCATCCCAGAGGGTTTCTTTGATCAGGTCTTTGGCGATGAGCGGGACCCCGAGGAGCGGCGCCAATCCGGTGGCGATCGTGGTCTTGCCTGCCCCGGGGGCTCCAGAGACGAGCACGATCTTGCGGTGCACCGCCGCGGATTGTACGGACCCACGACCTCTGCGGCGCAGGTCGGTGGGGCACCAAGCGCCTCTGGCGTTGGCCCAGGCCGGCGAGACTTCACGGAGCCCTCGGGGTGCGCCGCTTCGGCCACTCGGGCACAATGGGTGCCAGGAAGGCGACGGAAAGAGACCAGTGACGAACCAGATTCCCTTCGTCGACTACCTGGCGCTGGGTCCGCCCCCCCATCTGGTGGCCCACGAGTGCGACTCGTGCTCGGCCCGGTACTTCGACCACCGCAATGCCTGTGCCGCGTGTGGCGGCGTGTCCTTCCACGACGCCGATGTCGACACGGTCGGCGAGGTCCGGGCCTTCACCATCGTCTCCCTGGCGGCCCCGGGGATCCCCGTCCCCTTCGTCGCGGCGGTTGTGGACTGCGGCGGGACGAGCGTCCGGGGCAATGTGACCAACGTGACCCCAGACCCCGAGCACGTGTCGGTGGGCATGAAGGTCCGCTTGACGACGTCGGTCGTCGGGGTCGACGCGCAAGGGACTGAGGCGGTCGGTTTCGGATTCGAACCACTGGAAGGGGTAACCAATGGCGGGTGAAGACATCTGGATCCTCGGCATCCACATGACCAAGTTCGGAAAGCACCCCGACCGGGACACGGTCGACCTGGCCTCCGAGGCGGTCCTCGGTGCGCTCGCCGACGGCGGGGTGACCATGAAAGATGTAGGGGTGATGGCGGCCGGGAACCTGATGGGTGGGGCTGCCGCAACCGGCCAACTCATCCAGAAGCAGGTGGGCCAGACCGGGATCCCGGTCTACAACGTCGCCAACGCTTGTGCGACCGGGGCAACCGCGTTGCGCACGGTGATCATGTCTTTGAAGGCTGACGAGAGCGACGTGGGTCTCGCGGTCGGGGTCGAGAAGCTTGCCGGTGCGGGGCTCTTGGTCGGTGGCTCCCGGGCCGCCGACTCGGACACCTGGACGCGGCGTGGCCGCTTCGGCCAGGTGGCCCCGGTCGACGGTCGGATCGGGACCGACACGATGCCCGGTGTGTTCGCCCAGGTGGGGATGGAGTACGGGCATCGCTACGGCGGCGTCGACTTCGAGCTCTTCGCCCGGATCGCCGAGAAGAACCACGCCCACTCCACCCTCAACCCGCTGGCCAGCTACCAGAAGCGGTTCTCACTCGAGGAGATCATGAACGACGTCATGATCGCCTATCCCAACACCAGGCCTATGTGCTCGGCCAACTGCGACGGCGCCGCCGCCGCCGTGGTGGTCACCGATGCCAAGCGCAAGACCTTGTCGCTCGAGCAGCAGCGCCGCTGCGTGAAGGTCAGCGCGTCGGTGCTCACCACCGATCCGTGGGAGGAGGCTTGCCAGATCCTCCCAAACGTCAACACGCTGACCCGGAACGCTGCCCAGCAGGCCTATGAGACGGCAGGGGTAGGGCCCGAGGACTTGGACCTGGTGGAGCTCCACGATTGCTTCGCCACCGCCGAGCTCGTCCATTACGACAACCTCATGCTCTGTGAAGAGGGGGGAGCGGCTGATTTCTTCCGCTCCGGTGCGACTTGGCGCGACGGCAAGATGCCCGTCAACGTGTCCGGAGGGCTCGAGTCGAAGGGCCACCCGATCGCCGCCACCGGCATCGCCAACATCTGGGAGGTCTGCCACCACCTGCGAGGCGAGGCCAAGGACCGTCAGATCGAGGGGGCCAAGGTCGGTTTGGCCCATGTCATCGGGTTGGGCTCGGCGTGCGGCGTGCACATCCTGGAGGCCGCAGCCTGAGCCGGGCCGTCCGTTCGGCCACGGTCGACGTTGCATCGAGTCGGTATCGACGACACCGAGTCGACTTGGCATCTCGAGGCGCGGCCGGCCACGATCGGCCCGTTCTCCGGTCCGGTACGCTCGTGATTTCGGGAGGTCCTGGTTTCATGGCAGTCCTCAGACCTGGAGCCAGGCTGCGCTCCGTGACCTGCTCGACCGAGGTCGTCGTCGTCCGGGCCGGCGGCGAGGTGGACCTTCGCTGCGGGGGGCAGCCGATGGTCGACGTCTCGGCGCTCGCCGCGACGGCCGGTGAACCGGCCCCCGGGTTCGACGGCGGCACCCAGATCGGCAAGCGCTACGGGGATGAGGAGACCGGCGTCGAGGTGTTGTGCACCAAGGCCGGTTCGGGATCGATCTCGCTCGGCGACGTGGTCTTGAACGTCCAGGGGGCCAAGCCCCTGCCTTCCTCGGACTAGGAGCCTGCCGTCCACCTCGGCATGATCCTCGAGATGGCCGCCGATGGGCTGGCGGAGCGGGTCGCGATCGGCCCGCTCGACGGCGGCATCTCGTTCGCCGAACTCGGGCGGAGAAGTCGTCGGGCCGCCTCGGTCCTCGGCGAGCTGCCCGGCGAGCATGTCGTCCTGATCGACGAGAACTCTCTGGCCGTTCCGATCGGGCTGTTCGGCGCGGCGATCGCCGGGAAGCCTTTCGTACCGGTCAACTATCGCCTGGCCGATGACCGGCTCGGGGCCATCGTGACCAAGGTCGCGCCGGCCGTGGTGATCTGTGGCCAGGGTGTGCCAGATCGCATCTCGGGCATCGAGGGGCTCGAGGTGATGGAGCGCCACGACTTCCTGGCCCGGACCGACGACGAGGCTCTCGAAGAGCGCGACGGTTGGGGTTGCGACCCCGACGCAGTCGCGGTGCTCCTGTTCACCAGCGGCACCACGGGGGATCCCAAGGCTGCGGTTCTGCGGCATCGCAACCTCGCCTCGTACGTGGTCTCGACGGTGGACTTCGGCGCGGCGGAACCGAGCGAGTGCGCCATCGTGACCGTGCCGCCGTATCACGTCGCCGCGGTCGCTTCGGTGCTCTCGAACACCTATGGCGGTCGTCGGGTGGTCCAGCTCGAGACGTTCGACCCCGAGCGCTGGGTCCGCACCGTCCGTGCCGAGCAGGTGACCAACGCGATGGTGGTGCCGACGATGCTCGGCCGGATCCTTGACGTGGTCGAGACTGACCGGCTGGGCCTGCCCTCGCTGCGGGCGCTTTCCTACGGCGGCGGGCCCATGCCGGTTGCGGTGGTGGAGCGGACCCTGCGGGTGTTGCCTCACGTGGACCTGGTCAATGCCTACGGGCTGACCGAGACCTCGAGCACCATCGCGCTGCTCGGTCCTGAGGACCACCGGAACGCCGTCGCGAGCCGAGATCCCGAGGTTCGGGCCCGACTCGGGTCGGTCGGCCGGGTCCTGCCCGGGATCGAGCTTTCAATTCGCGAGCTCGATGGAACCGCGGTCCCGACCGGGACCCGGGGAGAGATCTGGGTGCGCGGCGAGCAGGTCTCGGGCGAGTACGTCGGGTCCACGGTGACCGACGACGAGGGCTGGTTCCACACCCGAGACGCCGGCCACCTGGACGAGAGCGGGTTCTTGTTCGTCCACGGCCGCCTCGACGACGTCATCGTGCGGGGCGGGGAGAACCTCTCCCCCGGGGAGATCGAAGAGGTGCTCGTGAGCCACGAGGGGGTGGAGTCGGCCGCAGTGGTCGGGATCCCCGACCAGGAGTGGGGCGAGCGCGTCGTCGCCGCCGTCGTGCCGCTTCCTGGTGCCTCCCTCTCCGAGGAGGAGCTCCGCCAGCATGTGCTCGCCCGGCTCCGTTCGGCCCGGACACCGGAACGGATCAAGATCGTGAACGAGCTCCCGTTCAATGAGAACGGCAAGCTGCTTCGCCGGGTTCTGCGCGAGGAGCTCGCCGCCGACTTCGCCTTCTGATCGACCGGTTCCGCCCGCCGAACGCCCACGAGGCCGATCGCAGGTTGGCGCCCGGACCCCCCAGACCGACCCTGTCTAGAGTGTCACACCCACCTGGGACCATGAGCGGTGAGACGCCAGGGCGAGATCGTCGATGAGTCCCACCTCTTGGCGTCGTCGACCCTCATGACGGTCGAGAACGAGGAGACGGAGATGCACCACTACCTGGTGGAGGCGGTGAGGGAGGAACGTCGGGCCGATCTCCTGCGAGCGGCCGACCAGTGGCGCCTCGCTCGAGGTTCGAGGAGCCGCCGGGGCCGAGTCTTCGCGCGGTGGCGTACAGGGAGTCCACTTCCTCCGGCCTCAGGAGCATCGGTCCTCTCCTATCGGGTCGCCCCCGAAGCTCCGAGACCGGCGAGGTCGACCGTCGCGGCCTAGACGCCGGCATCGACGTCGTTGCCTGGGGCGCGCCGGAGGAACCGATCCGGCCCTCGGTGATGACGCGCTGAAAAACGACGGAGGGCGCAACTTCGCGCTCACTCGTCGTCTCCTTCGTCAAGCTCTCCATACATGCTCGCGCACCCGAGCAGTCAATTCGCGACAGGTCAATGCTCGACATCGTTTCGTCGTCTGTTCGCGCGCTCGGGGGTCGTTGACCCCGCGAGGTGGCGTCGTCAGAATGGTCTGCATTGTGACTGACGTCGGGTTGGTGCCTTCGCGCCGAAGGACGCAGTCTCGGCAGAAGGAGTGTCGGGCCCTGCGAGTGACTCGGACCTTGCGCGCTCTTCTTGTCGCTCTGGCCATCTCGATCGTGCCGGCGTTGGCCGTCGTAGCGCCGGTTGGTGCCGATCAGATCAGTACCCTTCAGGCCAAGGCGAACCAGATCCAACAGGAGATCACCTCGGACACCCAGCAGATCGGGATCCTCGGCCAGCGTTACGACCTCGCGGTGGGAGAGATCAGTCAACTGAACGCGCAGATTGCGTCGACCAAGATTCAGATCGCGGCCGATCAGCACCGGGTGAGTGTCGCCAGGGCCCATCTGCGGGTGGTGGCGATCAACTCCTACATCAGCGAGGGCACGCTCGGTCAGTCGAATCCGTTGTTCTCGGGGAGTCAGCAGGCCTACACGGCGCGTCTCGAGTACGGGAAGGTCGCGACGGGAAATCTCGACGTGGTCGTCGCGAACCTCCACAGCGCCGAGGTGCAGTTGAACGCGGCCGAGGCGAGCCTGGCCAACCAGCAGGCCCAGGCCCAGGCCCAGGCGAACGCCGCGGCCCAGGCCGAGGCGGCGGCCCAGAATCAGCAGGCCCAACTCGACGCAGCGTTGAGCCAAGTGAAGGGGCAGATCGGCGTCCTGGTCGCCCAGGCGCAGGCCGCGGCGGCCGCGGCCGAGGCGGCGCGCACCCAGGCGGCGCTGGCCGCCGCCCAGCAATCGCAGAGCTCACAGAACTCCCAGAGCTCCACGAGTTCGCAGGGAGGGTCGGACCCCTCGGTGACCTCCCCGCCGCCACCGCCCTCGTCGGGGGCAGTGACAGCGGTGCGCGCGGCCGAGAGCCAGCTGGGCGTGCCCTACGTGTGGGGCGGGACCAGCCCGCGGTACACCCCGGGTGACCCGAGCGGCGGGTTCGACTGCTCGGGCCTGGTCATGTGGGCGTGGGCCCAGGCTGGGGTCAACCTGCCCCACTACTCCGGCGCCCAGTTCGACGACACCACGCCGGTGTCGATCTCGGACATGCAGCCGGGCGACATCCTCTTCTACGGCCCCGGCGGCGACGAGCACGAGGCCATGTACGTCGGGAACGGCGAGATGATCGAGGCGCCCTACACCGGGGCCGTCGTCCACATCACGCCCATCCGCCTGGGGTACGGGTTCGCCGGCGTCCACCGCGTCTAGGCGATCCCCCGGTTCTTGCCGCTCGACCCCAAAGCCGGTCTCGATCGACCAACCACGTCACCAAACGGCCAGGTCCCCGCCCGGCTCGAGATCGACGGCCGACCCTTTGTCGCGCACCCCCAGGGTGCGGAGTCAACTGGGCGTCTGAGGGGCAAGCGGCCGATCCACGCCCACGCCCACGGCGACGGCTCCCGGTCCGGGCCCTTGTCGCTCCCAGGTCGTTTTGTTCCGGGGTGTCATGCTGTGTCGGTGGCCGACGAGCATGAGGGCGAGTCCCGCCGGACTCGGCTCTTCGAACTCGCAGCGGTCCGGGGGATCCCGCTCGGTACCATCCTGACCACCGTCGCCGTGGTCGTGGTCGTCTACTTGACCGGCCACCTCATCTACAAGCTGCGGGAGATTTTCCTCCTCATGGTGGTGGCCGGGTTCATCGCGCTCCTTCTCAATCCGGCGGTGGTCGGGCTCCTACGCCTCGGGGTGCATCGACGAGGTTCGGCGGTGGCCATCGTGACCCTCGTATTCGTGGTCGTCTTCGCCGCGCTCGCCTTCGCCTTCGGTTACCCGCTCGTCAACGGCCTGACCCACCTGGCCAGCAACCTGCCCAAGTACGTGAACCAGGTCGAACACGGCAAGGGCTGGTTGGGGCACCTCTTCGTCAAGTACCACGTCAAGCACTGGGTCGAGACCAACCTCGCGCCGAAGCTGGCCAACTTCGCCAAGAACCTGTCCAAACCGGCGCTGTCCCTAGGGAAGGGGGCCCTCTCGTTGATCGTCGCGTTGCTCATGATCTTCGTGCTGGTCCTCTTGCTGCTCCTCGAGGGTCACAAGCTGCGGCACGGACTGCTCCAGATGTTGACACCGGCCCGGGCCGAGCGGACCAGTCGGATCGCCGCCGAGGTAAGCCGGTCGGTCACCGGTTACATGCTCGGGAACTTCCTCACCTCGATGATCGCCGGCGTGATCGTGTTCGTCACCCTCACCATCCTCGGCGTGCCATTCGCCGTCCTGTGGGGCCTGTGGGTTGCGCTGCTCGACTTTCTCCCCATGATCGGCGGCGCCGTCGCCGGGATCCCGACCGTGCTGTTCGCGCTGGCCCACTCGCTGACCGCCGGCATCGTGATGCTGGTGGTGTTCCTGGCCTACACCCAGATCGAGAACCACGTCCTGAACCCGGTCGTCATGAGCCGGACGGTCAGGATCAACCCCTTGCTGGTGCTGGTGGCGATCCTCGTCGGCGCTACGGTGGGCGACTTGATCGGCGGCTTCTTCGGCGGTTTCGTTGGGACCCTGCTCGCGATCCCGCTGGCCGGCTCGATCCAGGTGCTGGTGCGTGAGCTGTGGCAGGCGACGGCGCCGCTCTTGGCCGACGGTCCGCCCGAGGTGATCGAGCCCGAAGAGGCGCACCGAGCCAGATGACGATCCCTCCCTCGCCCACTCCGGACCCCCTGGTCCCGATTCTCGAGTACGACCCCTCGCCGGCGGCGCTGATCGAGCCGGGGCACGTGGCCCGGCGGGTCGAGGGCCTGGTCACCTCGGCGGTGATCTGCTTCTTCGCCGAGATCGTCGACGAGGTCTGCGGAGGGGGACGGGCCGAGGAGGTGGTGCAGATGGGCATGGAGTCCCCGCGCCCGCTCTACCTGCTCGAGACCGGCAACGGACGCCGCGTCGCGGTGTTCCACCCCGGAGTTGGCGCTCCGTTGGCCGTCGCCCTCATGGAGGAGGCGATCGCGCTCGGGTGCACCAGCTTCGTTGCCTGCGGGGGCGCCGGGGCCCTCGTGCCCGGTCTGGCGTTGGGCCACGTGGTGGTGCCCAACGCCGCGGTCCGCGACGAAGGCACCTCCTACCACTACCTGCCGCCGGCCCGGGAGGTGGAGGCCGACCTCGACGCGGTGGCGGTCGCCGTCTCGGTGCTCGAGCGCCGGGACGTGCCCCACACGGTGGGCAAGACCTGGACCACCGACGCCCCCTACCGGGAGACGGCGGCCCGCATCGCGAAGCGGCGGGCGGAGGGATGCATCACCGTCGAGATGGAGGCCGCCGCCTTCCTCGCACTGGCCCGCCACCGCCAGGTCCGGTTCGCCCAGTACCTCTACGCCGGGGACGACGTGAGCGGGGAGGCCTGGGACCACCGGTCCTGGCAGAGCTCCTCGGTCCGGCGGTCCCTGTTCGACCTGGCGGTCGAGGCCTCGCTCGAGCTGTGACCTTCAGCCTTGGGCCGGGCGGACCAGGGCGACGTCGAGCTCGATGGTCACCTTCTCCGACACGAGCAGGCCGCCGGTGTCGAGGGGCAGGTTCCACGAAAGGTCCCAGTCCCGGCGGTTGACCGCGACCGAGCCCTCGAAGCCGATCCGGCGCATGCCCCAGGGGTCCTGCACCACCCCGGTGAGCTCGAGGTCGATCGAGACCGGCCGGGTGATGTCGCGGATGGTGAGGTCGCCGGTCAGCGTGAAGCGGCCGTCGCCGGCGGGATCGACCCTGGTGCTGGCGAAGGTCATCGTCGGGAAGCGCTCCACGTCGAAGAAGTCGGCCCCCCGCAGGTGGGCGTCGCGGTCGGCCTGCTGGGAGTCGATCGACGCGACCTCGATGCTGACCCGGGCGCTCGAACGGGTGGGGTCCTCGCCGTCGAGGTGGATCGCGCCGTCGAACTCCTTGAACAGGCCCCGGACTTTGGTCACCATGGCATGACGGGCGACGAAGCCGATCCGGCTGTGCGCCGGGTCCAGGGTGTAGTCGCCGGTTAGGTTGACGGTTTCGGTGGTGGTTGTGGCAGTCATGGCTCCTCCGAGGACTATATGCTTGTATAAGCAAGTATAGTGCTTCGGTGAGGGAAAGGCAAGGAGGGGGCGTGATGATCGAGCGGACGACCGTCGAATCGACCGAGGCGACCCCGCTCAACCCCGATGAGGAACGGGCGTGGCGGGCCTTCGCCCGGGCGTCGGTGGTGGTCCCACGGGTGCTTGAGGCCGAGATGCACGCCGCGCACGGGACCGCCATGACCGAGTACTTCGTGCTGGTGAACCTGTCGGAGGCGGCCGATCGCCAGCTCCGGATGAGCGAGCTGGCGGCCCGCGGGGCGATGTCGCTCAGCGCCATCAGCCGGGTCGTCGACGCCCTGGCCCGCCGGGGCCTGGTCGAGCGGGTGCGGTGCCCCTCGGACGGCCGCGGGCTTCTGGCCGTGCTCACCGACGCCGGCCTGGCACGGCTGGAGGAGGTCTACCCGACCCACCTGGCCGGCGTCCGCCGGCACGTCGTCCGCCACCTGCAAGGCCTCGACCTCGGGGCCTTCGCCGACGCCGTCGACCGCTTCGCCACCGAGGCCGAGCTCGGGGGCTGATCGGGCCGTCAGGGGGCCGGCGGCGGGCCGAGGCGCGCCGCCAGGCGGTCGAGGAACGCCCCCTGGGCCGGGACCAGCAGTCTCGCCGCCACCTCCAAGGTGACCCACCGGACCCGGTCGACCTCGGCGAACCGGGCCCGCCGCCCCGAACGCGGCGGCCACTCCATCTCGAAGGTGCTGCTGTGGGCCGAGGCCGGGTCGAGGTCGCCCTGGGCGGCGTAGGCCCGGACGCGCTTGCCGCCGGCCTGGGTCACCTCGCCGAGGTCGATCCACCCGACCGTGGGCGGTGGGGAGCCGAGCTCCTCGGCGAACTCCCGGGCGGCCGTGCCGGCGTCGTCGTCGCCCGACTCCACCTCCCCTTTGGGGATCGACCAGGCGCCCTCGTCGCGCCGGGCCCACAGGGGGCCGCCCGGGTGGGCGACGAGCACCTCGAGCCGTCCGTCGACGCGACGGTAGAGGAGGAGGCCGGCGCTGCGCCTGGGCACCGGGCCACAGTGCCACCGGCCGGGGTGCGGCGCGTCCGCGCCTGGATCCCGGGGTCCGGGGGGGCTTCGGTAGGATCGCTGGCGAGGCGCAGGGCGCCGAGGAGGCGGACTCGTGGGCTCGTTCGAGGTGGCGTTCGACGACGGCCAGCTCTGGGACGGGACCGTCACCAACGAGGCGGCCAAGCGCGCCGCCGCCGACCGAATGGCCGAGCGGCTCGCCCCCGGGGACGTCGTGGGGGTGGGGTCGGGGAGCACGAGCCACCTGACCCTGCAGGCCCTAGTGGCCCGGGCCCGGGGCGAGGGCATCTCGTGGACCGCCGTCACGACCTCGCTCGAGATGGAGTTGGCCTGCGGGGGCCTCGGGGTGCCCGTCGGCTCGCTCGCCACCCTCCGCCCGGACTGGTCCTTCGACGGGGCCGACGAGGTCGATCCGGCGGCCAACCTCCTCAAGGGTCGGGGCGGGGCGCTCCTGCGCGAGAAGTTGGTCATGGCGGCGTCCAAGGAGCGCTACGTGGTGGTTGACCCCTCGAAGCTGGTGGACCGGCTGGGGGTCCGCGGCACGGTGCCGATCGAGGTGGTCCCCGAGGCGCTGCGCCTGGTGCGGGACCGGCTCGCCGCCCGGGGGGTGGAGGAGGTGACCGTCCGCTGCGCCAAGGGCAAGGACGGGCCGCTCGTCACCGAGCGCGCCAACCTGCTCCTCGACGCCCGGGTGCGCGACGTCACCGAAGAGACCGAGGCCGAGCTCAAGGCGATCCCCGGGGTGGTCGAGTCGGGCCTGTTCATCGGCTACCGACCGAGCGTCATCATCTCTGGATGAGCGGCCCGGCCGGGTGATCGGGGCACCGGATCCAACCGGCGACCAGGGCCCGCCGGGAGCCGAACCGGGCCAAGGGGGCTCGTTCGTGCTGTTCGGTTGGCGGGCCCCGGCGGTGTTGGCGGTGGCGGCCGTGGCGGTGGCGGCCGGGTTCGGTCAGTTCGGGGCGGTGGCCGCGCTCGGCGACGTGGCCAAGACCTTCGGCCATGAGACCAACGGCGGCAGCCTGGCCGCCCGGGTCGGGTTGTCGGGGAGCACGATCGGGATCGGCCTGGCCGTGATCCGGCTGGCCTCGATCGGCGGGCTGCCCCTGGCCGGGCTGGCCGACCGGTTGGGCCGCCGCCGGACCGTGCTCGCGTGCTGCGCCGGTGGCCTGCTCATGACGGCGGCTGCCGCTGTCAGCCCGGGCTACTGGTGGTTCGTCGCCATCTTCGCCCTCGGCCGCCCGATGCTCTCGGCCACCAGCGCCCTGGCCCAGGTGAGCGCGGGGGAGCTGACCGGGAGCCGGGACCGGGCCAAGGCGGTGGCCCTGGTGGCCGCGGGCTACGCGGTCGGCGCCGGGGCCACCGCCATCATCTACAGCCTGGGGCGCGGCGCCATCGGGTTCCGGGGCGTCTTCGCCATGGCGATCGTCCCCCTCGTCCTTTTGCCCTGGGTCGGGCGCAGGGTGAGCGAACCCGAGCGGTTCTCCCGTGAGGAACGGGCGGCGCGGGGGGAGCCGGTGCTCGGGCCGGTCGGGCGGCGGTTCCGGCGCCGCCTGCTGCTCGTGTGCGCCATCGCCTTCGCCGTCTCGGTGATCACCGGACCGGCCAACAGCTTCGTGTTCGTCTACGCCCAGAACGTCCGCCACGTCTCGGGGGTCCTGACCGCGGCGATGGTCGTCACGGCCGGCCCCACCGGGCTCCTCGGTCTGTTGTGCGGGCGCTGGCTGGCCGATCGGGTGGGCCGACGTCCGACCATCACCTTGGCCATGGTGGCCATCGCCGGTTTCGGGATCCTGCTCTACTCGGGCAGCGTCGCCGCGCTGGTCATCGGGTACGCCATGGGCGCCCTCGGCGGCGGCATCATCGCCCCGCCGCTCGGGTCGATGATCAACGAGGTGTTCCCGACCTCGGTGCGGGCGTCGGTGGCGGGGTGGTTCACCGCCGCCGGGGTGCTGGGCGCGGTGGTGGGCTTGGTGGCGTTCGGCTCGCTCGCCGACGTGCACCTGTCCTTCGCCCCGGTCGCGACCTTCCTGCCGATCCTGCCCTTCGCCGCGTTGCTCTTCGCTCTCCCCGAGTCCAAGGGCAAGGAGCCAGAACAGCTCTCCCCGGTCTGAGCAGCGCCGATCGGCGCCGGAGCGGGCGAGCGATCAGCGGGCGAACAGGTGCCAGCCGAGCCACATCCAGCCGACCAGGACGGCGACGTAGCCGAAGGTGCTGGCCTCGATGCGGCGGACCAGTCTCGACGCCCGGACGAGCGGGCGGGCGGGCAGGTGCGCCGCCCCGGCCAGGACCAGCCCGGCCAGCGCCAAGAGGGCCCACAGCGCGTCCGACAGCGTCTGGGCGTTCACCTCCGCACCAGCGCCGCCCCGAGACAGAGCCAGGCGAAGAAGCACGCCCCCCGCACCGGCCGGAACTGGGCGGCCGAGTCGTAGAGCGAACTGAGGGTCGGGTGGTCGACGCGGGGGCCGAGGAACAGGCAGGTCAGCTCCCACGCCACGACGACGAGGAGGAAGGCGGCCCATGGCCACCAGGGCGTCGTTCGGGCCGCCGACGGGAGCGCCGGGGCCGTCCTGGCCCGAGCCCAACGCAGCCCGGCCGCCGACCCGACCAGGAAGAGCCCGAGCGCACTGACCGCGTTGGCCCCGGCGGTGAACGGGTCGGTCATCGCCGCCCAGGTGGAGAGCCCGGCCGCCCCCGCTCCCGCACCCGCCAGCGCGACCCGGCGACCGGGGCGCATCGTCAGGGGCCGCCGACGGCTAGGCGGGCCCAGACCGGGCGGTGGTCCGAGCCCGAATCGGGCCAGACGGCCGAGGCCCGGACCTCGAGCCCCCGGACGAGGAGGTGGTCGAGCTGGCTGTGGGGACGCCAGGCGGGCCAGGTCTTCCCCTTGACGGCGCGTCGCCACTGGCCGAAGAAGGCGTGGATGGGCGGGCCCCAGAGGTTCATGTCGCCGGCGAAGAGGGCCGGTTCGTCGCCGAACACACCGTCGAGCATGCGGGCGACGGCGCGGAAGTGGAGTGCTGAGCCGTGCGAGAGGTGTGACATGTGGGTGCCGGCGATCCCCACCCGGTGCCGGCCGAGCTCGACGTTGAGCGCCACCACGGCCCGGCTTGCCCGGTCCCGGCTGAGCTGGGGAAGGGGGAGGATCCGGGCGTCGAGGACCGGCAACCGGCTGAGCACGGCCAGCCCCCAGCTCCCCGGCTCGGCTCGGGCGTAGCGGGCCGAGCGGACCACGTTCGGCGGGAACGGCCGCACGCTCTCGAGGTAGAGGGAGTGGCTGGCCGTCCGCCAGTCCAACGGACGCATCCAGTTGGGTGGGGCCGAGGGGTCGGGGCCGGCCCTGCGGCCCCGGGCCAGGGTCACCTCGGTCACCAGGTAGCCGAGGGCCCCGGCGATCTCGCCCGCCATGGCGGTGCCCCCGTCGGGGTGCCAGACCTCCTGGAGGACGAGCACGTCGGCGTCGAGCGCCCGGCAGACGCCGAGGACGTCGTGGGGGCGCCCCCGACCGTCGACGCCGGCGTGGACGTTGAAGCTGGCGGCGACGAACTCGCTTCGGTCCGAGGGCACGGGGCGAACCTAATTGGCCCGGTGGGGCGGGTCAGCGCACGGCCCGGGACCGAGGGTCGTGCGCTCGGCGAGGATCAGGCCGGGCGCGCCGGTCGCCGGCGCGCCCGGAACTGGACCACTGCCGACATCCGGTTCGCCACCCCCAGTCGGCGATAGGTGTCCTCGAGGTGCTTGTGCACCGTCCGGACGCTCAGCCCGGTGGCCCCCGCGACCTCCTTGTCGCTCAGGCCCCGGCCAACCAGCTCGAGGATCTCGGCCTGTCTCGCGCTGAGCGGGGAGGGGTCGTCGTCGGCCTGCTGGCCGCCCTCGAGGACCAGCGTCTCGTCGAGGAACGCCCTAATGGAGGTGAAGACGGGCCCGGTCTCCCCCAGGTACGGGACGTGGTCGGCGCCCGGGAGCTCGAGGTACCTGGCCTGGGGGATGGCCCGGGCGATGAGCCGGCCGTGGTCGGGGGCGAACCAGGCGTCGTCGCGGCGGTGGATGACGAGGGTCGGGGCGCCGAGGGAGCGGAGGTCGCCACGGACCTCGCCACGCAGCGCGGTGTCGAACACCGGGGCGAACCGGCTCGGGTCGCCGATCCGCCGGATGGCCCGGTGGAACCACACGCTGAAGGACGGGTCGCGCCCGAGACTCGGGGCCAGGATGTCCATCCCCGGCAGGTCCCTGGCCCAGCCGTCGGTGAGGGTCGAGCGGAGGAAGTCGATGTACCCCGGGCCGACGCCCCGTCGGGCCACCGCACTGAGCGAGGGTCCGGGGGTCGCGTTGACGAGGACTAGTGCGGCGACCCGGGTGGGGTGGGCGGTGGCGAAGGTGATCGCGGTCATGGCCCCCTCGGCCAGCCCGATGACCACCGCCCTCGGGGAGCGGGCGGCATCGAGCACCCGCCGCGCGTCGTCCGCCCAGTCGACCAGGCCCGGGTCGCCCATGGTCCAGTCCCAGCTGGACTCGCCGAGTCCCCGCCGGTCGAAGACGATCAGGCGGCCCAAGGTGGCCAGGTGCTCCAGGAAGGCTGCGTAGGGCGGGAAGCCGGCGAGTGAGGAGACCGGCAACAGCCGTCAGGGACCAACAAGAGGTCGTGGTGACCCGACCCGGTCGTGGCGTAGGTGAGCCGGGAACGTCCGGGGCCGGCCACCGTCGATAAGGTGCCGAGCAACCCTCCCCTCCAATCAGCGTGACGACTAGGGAAATTCTACGTAGGCGCGGCCCGTTCCGCTTGACCGGGGGGGTGGGGGCGCCGACGATGCCCCCATGGCCGGCGGCGACCGTGAGCCGAGGGAGTTCCTGCTCGTCAGCTGGGACGGCGGCGGGAACGTCCCGCCGATGCTGGCCCTCGTCAAGCGGCTGTGTGCCCGGGGCCACCGGGTCCGTCTCCTCGGGACCGACACCCTCGGGACGCGGGCCCGGCGCGCCGGCTCGGCCTTCGAACCGTTCACCGGTGCCCGGTCCTGGACCCCGGCCCCGGACCGGGCGATCGAGGACGACGTGGCCGGCTTCGCCGTCCACCTCGCCGGGCCCGAGCTCGCCACCGAGCTTGTGGCGGCGGTCGGCCGGGGGCGACCCGACGTGCTGGTCGTCGACGCCATGGCCGCCGGTGCGCTCTCGGCCGCCGAACACCTCGGGTCCTGGTGCACCTCCGCTACCGCTACCTGGCCGAGGAGAACGGTGCGTCGGCATGGGCGCCGGCGCTCGACCTCCTGAACGGCACCCGGCGAGAGATCGGCCTCGGTCCGATCGAGGCCGAGACCGGCTTCTGGGCCGAGCTGTGGCGGCGGAGCGGGATCGTGTTCGTCGCCGGCCTCCCGTCGCTCGAGGGCCCCGGGCCTGATCTGTCCGGCCACGTCCACCACGTCGGCCCGGTGTTCGACCCCGAGCCCCGTCCGCTCCCCGACGAGGTGGCTTCGCTCCTCCGGCACGATGGCGACCCCCTGGTCGTGGTCAGCATGAGCACCACCTACATGCACCAGGAGCGGCTCCTCGAGACGGTCCTCGACGCGCTCGGCCCACTGGCGGTCCGCGTCGTGGTCACGCTCGGGGGTGTGCCGGCCCCCGGGATCGCCGAGCGGGGCGACCGGGCGGTCCTGGTGCCCTGGGCGCCGCACGAGCTCCTGCTCGCCGACGCCGACTGCGTCGTCACCCACGCCGGTTACGGGACGACGCTCGCCGCCCCTGGCCGCCGGGGTTCCGCTGGCCTGCCTGCCGACCGGGCGCGACCAACCGGCGAACGCCGCCCGAGTGGTGGCCCTGGGCGCCGGCCTGTCGCTCGCGCCAGGAGCGGGGCGCGACGAGGTCGGCCGGGCGATCGGGTCGGTCCTCGAGGACCCGGCATACCGCGTCAACGCCCGTTCGCTCGCCGGCCAGATCGAAGCCCTCGGCCGAGGGGAGGGGCTCGTGGACGCACTCGAGGCCCTCGTCTCATCCGGCGGTTTGCGAACAGTCCGACCACAGCGGGCCGACAAGGACCGGGCAACGGGTCCGGCGGCGCCACAGCACCCGCACAGCGAGGCAACAGACAAGAGATGAGAGACAAGAGAGAGGAGGGGACCATGTCGGCACCAGCCCTACCCGTGTTTCCACCCAGTCCCGAGAACGAGGCGCTCTTCGCCCAGATCCCGGGGTTCCGCCAGACCCCGATCCCGGTCGTGGCCTTCGACGGCCCCGAGGGCGACCGGGGCCCGGAGGCCGCCGGGGCGATCCTCGTCCTCCACATGACGATGGTCGACGATCACGAGCGGACCCAGCGCTTCTGGCGTCAGGTGGCGCTCACCTCCCGCGCCGCCAGCGAGACCCCAGGGTTCATGCGCATGATCGCATTCTTCGACGGCGCGGCGAACTGGGCGCTCGGGTTCTGGCGGAGCGTCGAGGACGCGGAGCAATTCGCGAGGAGCCGCGCCCACCTCGAGGCGATCAAGGAGATGCACGAGGTCAACTTCGAGTACATGCACTTCGCCGGGATCTTCCAGCCGGTCGAGACGAGAGCCCGCCACGCCTACTGCGACGGGTGCGGGGCCGAGGTGATCATGCCGGCCGCGACCTGTCCGTCCTGCGGGCGGGAGCTGGTGGACGTCTTCGTCCTCCAGGGCGCTCGCTCCTAGCCCGCACCCGACGCCCGAGCGGCCCGAACCCCGAGCCGAGGGCCGGTCGACTCCGGCGGGCCGACGGTGGCGGGCGCCGGAGTGATCGGCGCCGGGCGGGCCGTCGGTCGGGCACGCCCGCCAGCCCGGAGACCGGGGACGGTGTGGTAGGGATGCGGGAATGGAGCGGGCAGAGCTGGTGCACCTCGTTCGCGCCCACCGGCCCCTCGACGAGCGGGAGCGCAGCGCCAAGGACCGGTTCCTGACCGAGCTCGACCGGCTCGAGCGACCCTGGGACGAGCGCGCCGACCCCGTCCACGTGACCGCGTCGGCGGTCGTGGTCGGGGTCCGTGGCACCCTGCTGCACCGCCACCGGATCCTCGGCAGATGGCTGCAGCCGGGCGGGCACCTCGAAGCGGGGGAGACCCCGCCCGACGCCGCCCGGCGCGAGGTGGCCGAGGAAACCGGGCTGGACGCCACCCACCCCTCGGGTGGGCCCCTGCTCATCCGGATCGACGTCCACCACGCCGGGGTCGGGCTCGCGCACACCCATCTCGACCTCTGCTACCTCTTGTCGGGCCCCGACCTCGACCCGTCACCGGGAGCGGGGGAGAGCCCCGACGCCCGGTGGTGGGACTGGGACGCCGCCGCCGTCGTGGCCGACGAACCGCTGCGCGGCGCGTTGGCGGTGGCCAGGACCCGGAGCGCGTCTCGGTGAGCGACCCGGTCGAACCGGGCCCGCCGGCCGAGGGAGCCTTTGCCGTCCTGCTCGGGGTCCAGGACCTCGACACCGCCATCGCCCAGCATCAGCACCGCAAGGCGGCCCTGCCGGAACGCAAGGAGCTCGAGGACCTCGCCCGGCGAGTCGCCGCGCTGCGTCGGCAGGCGGCCCAGCTGACCGAGCAGCGCGATGCGCTGGCCACCCGCCTCTCGCACTTGGAGGAGCAGTCGGACGCGGTGGTCGCCCGGCGCCGGACCTTGGAGGACCGTCTCTACGCCGCCCGGGGCGCGGCCGGCCGGGACCTGCAGGCCATCGAGACCGAGGTGGCCCAGCTGGCTGGGCGCCTCGAACAGCTCGAGGAGGATGAGCTGGCGGTGCTCGAGGAGCAGGAACCCCTCGAGGCCGAGCTGGCACGTCACGAGAGCGAGCTCGCCGGGATGGCCGACCGCTCGGCCGAGCTGACCGCCGCGGTGAGTGGGATCGACGCCGACATCGACCGCGACCTGGTGGGGCTGGCCGAACGTCGCCGGCGCGAGGCGGCCCGGCTGCCCGAGGCCCTCGCCGAGCGCTACGAGGACCTTCGCTCGCGCCTCGGCGGGACCGGCGCCGCCCGCCTGGTGGGTGACCGCTGCGACGGCTGCCACCTCACGCTGCCGGCGATGGAGGTGGACCGGATCAGGCACCTTGCCCCCGACGCCGTCGTGACCTGCGACCAGTGCGGGCGGATCCTGGTCCGCGGCTCACTCCTCGGCGGGACCTGACCCGATCCGTGCTGGTCCTGCTCCGCCACGGCCAGGCGAGCGCCAACGCGGCCGGGCTCCTCCTCGGGCGGACCGACGCCCCGCTCACCGAGACCGGCCGGCGGCAGGCGGCCGCGCTGGCCGCCATGCTCGGGGCGGTCACCCGGCTGGTCTCGAGTCCGCTCGTGCGGGCCCGGGACAGCGCCGTGGCCCTCGGCCTCGAGGTGGAGATCGAGGTGGACGACCGTTGGATCGAGATCGACTACGGCACCCTCGAGGGCGCTCCGCTGCGGGCGGTTCCGACGGAGGAGTGGCGGCGCTGGCGGGCCGACCCTGCTTACCGGCCCGCCGGTGGCGAGACCCTGGTCGAGGTGGGGGCGCGGGTGCGGGCGGCTTGCGAGGACCTCTTCGCAACCGAGAGTGCCGGCGCCCGCGACCCCGCAGGCGACGTCGTGGTCGTCAGTCACGTCTCCCCGATCAAGGCCGCTGTGGCCTGGGCCGTCGGGGCCGGCGACCCCCTCTCGTGGCGACTCCACCTTTCGACCGGCTCGCTGACCCGCATCGGGTGGGGGGCTGACGGGCCGGTCCTGCACACCTACAACGCCCTACCGGTCCCCCCGGTCCTCTGAGCCGTCGAGTCCCTCGGACCCCCCGAGGCCGAGGGACACCAGGCGACCCGCCGCCAGTTGGGCGACCGCCCCGAAGCCCGAGGTGTCAGAAAGACGGTGGGAGATCACCACCACCGTTCGACCTTCGGCCCCCGAGAGCACGTCGGCCAGCAGGCGGTCGGCGCTCACCTGGTCGAGCCCCCCGCCGGGCTCGTCCAAGAGGAGCACCGGCCGGTCGGCGACCAGGGCCCGGGCCAGGGCCACCCGTTGGCGCTGGCCGCCGGACAGGCGCGCCCCGCGCTCGCCGACCGGGGTGGCCAGCCCGAGGGGGAGCTCGGCCACCCACCCTGTGAGCTGGGCGGCCGACAGCGCCGCGTCCACATCGGCCTCCGGCGCGTCCGGTCGAGCGAAGCGGACGTTGTCGGCGATGCTGCCGGCGAAGAGATCGCCGTCCTCGACGACGGTGGCGAAGTGGGCGCGCACCGAGCGCTGGGCCACCAGGTCTGTCGGGACGCCGCCCAGCTCGACCCGGCCGGCCTCGAGGGGCCAGAAGCGCAGCAGCGCGTGGAACACGCTGGTCTTGCCCGACCCGCTCGGGCCGATCAGCGCGGTCTTCGAGCCCGGCTTGAGCGTGAGGGTCACCCCGTCCAGGGCCGGCGGGGCGCCGGTCTCGTAGCGGAGGCGGGCGTCGCGCAGGGCGATCTCGACCGGTCCGGGGGGCACCGGTCGGGGCGCGTCGGGGTCGACGATCGGCGGCGTCTGGTCTCCCACTTCGAGCAGCCGCCGCCCCGCGGCCCCCACGTCGGCCAGGCCCGATGCCGCGGCGCCGAGGGCCGGCACCACCTCGAAGGAGCCGAGGGCCACGAGCGGGAGGACCGCCAGCATCACCGGCTCGAGCCGGCGGCCGGCCACCGCGTCGACCCCCAGCGCGAGTATCCCGGCCGTGGCGGCGGCGGCGCAGACCCCGACCAGCGCGCCGACCGCACCGGTGGCTCTGGTTTGGCGCCGACTCGCCCGGGCGAGGCGGGCGGTGGCCGCCTCGATCCGGGCCAGCTGGTCGGCGCTGCGCCCGAAGGCGATGAGCTCGGCCGCCCCCTGGACCAGGTCGACCACGTCGGCCGAGAGGCTGCCGGCCGCCGCCCGGTCGGCGTCGCGGGGCCGGCCGGCCCAGGCGATCGCCGGCGCCCCGACCAGGGCGACGAGGAGGCAGGCGCCGAGCACCAGCGCGGCCCCGGGGACGAGGACCCCCTCGACCACCACCGCCACCGCCGCCACCGCCACCGCAATGACGAGGGGGCCGAGACCCCGCAGGTAGAGGTCCTGGAGGGCGTCGACGTCGGCGACCAGACGGCGGGCAAGGTCCCCCGACCGCCAGGTCTGGAGGGGGGCGGGCGAGAGCGGCTCGAGCCGGTCGAACAGCCAGACCCGCCAGCGAGCGAGGGCGCGGAAGCCGGCGTCGTGGGCCACCAGACGCTCGGCGTAGCGGAGCGGGGCGCGGGAGACGGCGACGACCTCGACCACCGCCAGGAGCCCGGCGATGGCGCCCAACCCGGGCCGGGTGGCCGCCTTGTCGAGCAGCACACCGGAGCCGGCGAGCAGGCCGATGGTGGCGCCCGAGGTCAAAACGCCGAGGGCGATGGCTGCGGCCAGCCGCCACCGCGGCGGGGGGCTGACCGAGACCAGGCGACCCAGGGTGGTCCCGGTGGCCTGCGGGCCGCGCTTCATGGGTGGGTCACGGTGGCCGAGGTGTGCTCGAGTCGCCCGAGGTCGATCACCCGCTCGAGGTCATAGACGACGTCGAGGTGGTGGGCGGCGACGAGCACCGTCTTGTCCGAGAGCCAGCCGGCCAACGACCGGGCGAGCGCCCGTCGGGCGGCGCTGTCGAGATGGTTGCCCGGCTCGTCGAGCAACACGATCGGCCCGTCGTGGAGGACGGCCCGGGCGATGGCGATCCGGTGGCGTTCGCCGGTCGACAGGGTCGTCCCGCGCTCGGAGACCGCCGAGTCGAGGCCGCGGGGGAGCCGGGCTACCACCTCCTCGAGCCCGGCCGCGGTGACCGCCTCGGCGAGCCGGTCGTCGTCCGCGCCCGGGTCGCCCAGCCTGATGTTCTCGGCGAGCGTCGTCGAGAACAGGTGAGGCCGTTGGGGGACCCACGACACCGCCCGGTGCCAGGCCTCGGGGTCCACGTGCCACCGGTCCACCTCACCGAGCAGGATCCGGCCGGAGGTGAGGGCCACCAGCCCGGCCACGGCGTGCAGGGCGGTCGACTTCCCCGACCCCGACGGCCCGACCAGTGCCACCCGCTGGCCCGGCTCCACACGCAGCGAGAGGGGTGAGAGGGCGGGGGTCGATCGGTCGGGGAACTCGACGGTCGCCTCCTCGAGCACGAGGGTCGAGCGGCGCGGGTCGGGGAGTGCGGTCGTGGCCACGCCGGTGGCGCCCGGCGCGACGGCGAGGACCGCCTGGATGCGCGTCTCGCCCGAGCGCCCCTCGGCCGACGAGTGGAACTCGACCGAGGCCCGCCGCAACGGGAGGAAGACCTCGGGGGAGACGAGGATGACCGCGAGGGCCACGTACAGGGTGGTGCCGCCGTCGAGCAAGCGCAGCCCGAGCACCATCGCCACCAGCCCGGTTCCCAGGCCGGCCAAAAGCTCCAAGGAGAGCGACGACAAGAAGGCCACCCGCAACGTGCGCAGGGTGGCCCGCCGCAGCCCCTCGGTCGCCTCGGCGACCTCGCGTCGTCCGTAGTCGACCCGCCCGAAGGCCCGGAGGGTGGGGAGACCCTGGATCAGCTCGAGCAGGTGGGCCGAGAGTGAGGACAGTCCCCGCCACTGGCGGTTGGTCGCCTCGAGCGCACGGCGCCCGAAGACCACCATCGCCGGCAAGACCGCGGCCAGCAGCCCGAAGAGGATGAGCACCGAGACCCAGTCGGTCACACCGACCCAGGCCAGCACCCCGACCGGAGCCAGGGCGGCCACCACCATCTGGGGCAGGTAACGGCCGTAGTAGACGCCGACGGCGTCGGCCCCCGAGGTGGCGGAGAGGGCGAGCTCGCCGGCCCGCTCACCGGCGAGCCAGCTCGGGCCGAGCGCGACCATGCGGCGGACCAGGTCCTCCCGGAGGGCCCCGCCCACCGCGGCCGCGCCGCGTTGGGTCGTCCACTCCCAGACCCACCCGAGCACCCCCCGTGCGGCGATCGCGATCCCGAGGCCGACCACCTGGGGGAGGACGGCCGAGAGGGTCGCCCCGGCCTCCAGGGCCCGCCGGATCACCGTGGCTAGGAGGACGGCCTGGACGACCACCGTCGCGCTCTGCCCCAGCCCGAGCGCGCTGGCCCCGATCACGATGCGCCGGCCCCGGGATCCGGCCGCCCCGAGCCGCCGGTCCATCGCCGCAGTGGCGCGCCGGTACCACGATGCCGGAGGGGCGGTCACGCCAGAGACGTTACCGAGGGCGCTCGCCGGTCCCCGATCGGTTCGGCGACCGACCCGCTCAGCGGACCGGCCGGGACGGCTCGAGCGGGCCGAACCCGGTGCCGTGGCGCTGGTCGGCGAAGCTGAGGGCGGCCACCGCCCGCCGGGCCACCGACGGACCGATGGGGGTCCGGCCCGGGTCGAACTGGACCCGGACGAAGCCCCCGGCGGACCCCGGGCCGTAGGAGAGGCGCGCCGTCGGGTGCTCGCCCGGCTCGGCCAGGCGCCAGCCCCCGTCGTCGAGCACGAGGTCGTCCACGGCCGTGCCGTCGAACCGGGGGGCGACCGGGCTGAGCGCCCAGGTCCCGCCGGCCCGCGAGGCGTCCGCCCCGGCCACGACCGCCTCCTCGAGCTCGGTGGCCCCGACCCCGGTCCGGTGCCCGGCGACGAGGGCGCACTGGAGGAGATCGAAGGGGACGTCGGGCACCGCCCGTCCCATGGTGCCGACCCCGGCCCCGAGCCTCGGGTTCAGCTCGGTCGGGCGGAACCCCTCCTCGGTGAGCACCCCGTCGACGGTGAACGCGCCGCGGTAGCCCACCGAGGCGGCCAGCCCCTCGCCGGTCCGCCTGGCCACCTCCCGCATCTCGGCCCGGTCGGCGTCGGAGGGGTCCCAGAAGGTGGCGCACCCGGCGTAGAGGATTCGGGGCCGGCCGACCGGCCGCAACGAGACGAGCTCGACCGGCCGCAGCCGGGCCACGCCGTCGGGGAAGACGAACCCGTGGATCGAGCACGGCACGCCCTCGAGGAACGGCATCACCCGGACCGTGTCGCAGTGCGCCTTGAAGAACGCCTCGGCCTCGGCGGCGTCTCGTTCGCTGCGGACCCATCGGACGAGCTCGGCGCCCCCGTGGAACCCGTGCCGGGCGTCGCCGGCCCAGGCGGTGCCGAGCCCGGCCTCCAGGGCGGCGGCCGCCCGGCGCAGGGCGGCCGGGGTCACCGGGACGATCTCGGAGGGGACACGGGTGACGCCCCAGTGGTCGAAGCACTCGTCGACGACGGTCTTGTCCTCGAGCGCCGCCCACTCGGGGAGCCGGGCCCCGAAGACCGCCCGCTCCCCTAGCCGGGCCGCCGTGGGCGGCCCGTTGCCGAGGACCAGGGCCCGGCCGGCCCGATCGAAGGTGTCGAGGGCCTCCAGCACCTCGGTGGGCGGATCAGCCAGCATCGCCTCCTCGGCCCGGAGTGTGGCCACGATGTCGCCGCCAAGGAGGTCCGTCACCACCCACTCGGCATCCTCGGGCGAGGGAAGCTCCCCGGTGCCCACCGACCCCGCCACCACCAGCACCCGCTCGGCACCGAGCTCGCGCAGTCGTCGGACCCGGGGCGCCGACCCGGCGAGGACGCCGCCGGCCAAGACCACCCGGCGCCCGCCGACCAGCGCTTCCATCGCGCGCCGGAGCGGCTCGAGCGGCACGGACCCGACGCTACCGAGCCCCGCCCGACCGGCGAGCCCTCACAACGCCCGGGCCATCCGGTCGATCGCCTCGGCGAGCAGGTCGGCCCCGGTGGCGAAGTTGAGGCGCACGTACCCGCTCCCCGCTGAGCCGAAATGCGGTCCGGGCTCGAGCGCCACCCGGCCCCGGTCGAGGAACCGTTCGTAGGGGATCGTCCCGGCACCGATCCGTCGGCAGTCCAGCCAGGCCAGGTCGGTGGCCTCCGGCGGGTGCCAGTCGATCGCCCCCAGGCGCTCGGCCAGGAGCGAGCCCAACTGCTCGCGGCGGGCCGACAGGGTGGCCACCAGGCGGTCGAGCCACACCTCGCCCTCGTTCAGCGCGGCGAGGGTGGCCAGGACCCCGAGGTGCCCGGTGCGCGACCGCGCGTAGGCGGCGAAGCGCTCGACCACCGCCGCCATGGCCGGTGACGCCGTGACCACCATGGCGCACTTCAGTCCGGCGAGGTTCCAGGCCTTGGTGGCCGACAGCGCGCTGATCGTCACCGCCGCAGCGCCGGGCACGGTCAGCATCGGCGTGAACCGGGACCCGGCCAACGCCAGCGGGCCGTGGATCTCGTCACTCACGACCGTGACCCCGAACCGGTCGGCCAGCCGGACCACCTCGGCCAGCTCGGCCGGGCTGTGGGCCCGCCCGACCGGGTTGTGGGGGTTGCACAAGAGGTAGGCGGCCGGTCGCTCGGCGAACGCCTCCTCCAGCCCGGCCAGGTCCAGGTGCCACCCGGATCCGTCGAGGACCAGCGGCGACTGGACCACCCGGGCCGCGACCTCGGGGATCCAGTGGAAGAAGGGCGGGTACACGGGCGTGTTGATCACGATCGAGTCGCCGGGTGCGGTGAGGGCGCGGAGCAGCTCGACCACGCCCATCCCGACATCGGGCACGGCTGTCACCGATCCCGGCTCGATCTCCCAGCCCCAGCGCCGGCGGGCGAAGCCGGCGAGCGCCTCAGCGAGGCCGGCCCCGGTGGCGTAGCCGGTGTCGGACCGCTCGACCGCCCCGGACAGGACCCGGGCCACCGGGGGCGCCAGCGCGAAATCCATCTCGGCGACGGTCAGCGGCAGCACATCGGCCGGATGGGTCTGCCACTTCGCGCTGCGCCGCCGGCGCAGGACGTCGAGGGGATCCGCCGGGACCTCGGCGGGACCGGCATCGGCCTGGGCGGCCATCGGGACCATCCGAAGAAGGTTCCCACAGCGGGGCGTGGCTCCCCGCCGCCGGCCCCGGGGCCGGTCAGGGGGGGTCGGGAGACCGACGTGCCAAGCTCTTGGCCATGGTCGACCGGGAAACCGGCAGCTTCGAGCACCAGGGGGAGCGCATCTACTACGAGTCGTTGGGCACCGGCGACCCGGTGGTTCTCAGCCACGGCCTGGGAGGCAACCATGCGTCGTGGTGGCGGGTGGCGCCCGGTCTCGCCGAGCACCACCGCGTGGTCAGCTGGGACCAGCGGGGCTTCGGGAACTCCACCCGACGGAGCGGCCGCTACGGCCCGGAGCCGGCGGTCGGGGACCTGCTGGCCCTGCTGGACCATCTCGAGCTCGACCGGGCGCAGCTGGTGGGGCAGTCGATGGGCGGATGGGTCACGCTCGCCTTCGCCGTCGAGCACCCCGAGCGGGTGGCGGGGCTCGTGCTGACCGACACTCTCGCCGGTGTCTCGAGCGAGGAGATTGACGCCGCGGTGCGCAGGACCGCCGGCCCGGCGATGGCCCGTCGGGCCAGCGCGGGGCTCTCGGAGCACCCCGCGCTCGGTGAGGCCTTCTGCCGCCGCCGACCGGACCTCGCCTTTCTCTACCAACAGCTCTCGAGCCTGGGCGACAAGCCCGATGACGCTGAGGTCCTCACGATGCTGGCCGAGATGCGGGTGCCCCCCGACCGATTGGGCCGGATCGACTTCCCGGTGCTCCTCGTCGTCGGGGCCGACGATCTGCTCTGTTCCCCCGAGGCGATGTCCCTGGTGGCGGACCAGCTCCCCGGGGCCGAGCTGCACGTGATCGCCGACGCCGGTCACTCGCCGTACTTCGAGCGGCCCGAGGAGTGGACGGCCATCGTCGGCCCGTTCCTGGGGGCCAACGGGCCCCCTCGCTGAGCACCCGGCCGAGTGTCCCGCTGCTCGCCCTACTGCTCGGGCCGGGGCAACGGGTGTCCGTCGACCGGCGCCCCGGCCTGCGCCACCACGACCCCGGCCGTCACCACGTCGACCGGGTACCTCTTCATTGCCCGGAACAGGAAGAACGCACTGGCGCTCAACGGGACCAGCATGATGACGAAGGTCCAGCGGAGCCCGGAGTAGGGGTGGTTGCCGCTCAGGAGGTCCGAGACCGCGCCGAACAGGATGGGCGCCAGCCCCTGCGCCCCGGTTCTGACGAACGTCCGGATGCCCTCGGCCCGGCCCCAGAGGAACGACGGCATGATGTCGAGGCGGGCGGCGTCGATCGGCGGGTTCTGCGCCGAGAGCGCGGCGCCGGCGAGCACGATGTAGGGCAGCGCGGTGAACGCGCTGTGGGTGATCAGCGCCGGAATGAACAGCAGGACCACGGCGACCGCGGCGAAGGCCGCCACCTGGATCCGCCCGCTCAAGTGCCCGCGGCCGACCAGCCGGTCCCCGAGCGGTCCGGCGATCAGGACCCCGGCCGCCGCGCCGCCCCCGACCACCAGCATCAGTAGGTTGGCCAGGACCTGGTCGACGTGGTACTGGTCACGGGTGAACTCGACCCCGAATGTCTGCACCCCGGCCAGGAAGTAGTAGCCGCAGGCCCCCGAGATGATGAGGGCCACGTTGGTCCGTACGTGCAGCACGTAGCGGACGGCGGCGAAGAAGCGCATCGAATCTCTCGGCCTCTCCGACAGGAGTCTCGGGTCGGAACGGATGCCCCGGCGCATTGCGAGCCGCTGGGCGTCGGTGATCTTCGCGGCGGCGTCTTCCTCCGGCGCCTGGTCGGCGTCGACCGGCGGCACCACGAGCTCGGGCCGGAGCACTCCTTGACCCCCCCGCACCGGTTCGGGCAGGTGGAAGACCAGGTAGGCGAGGAAGAAGGCCGGGAGGGCCAGGATGACGAAGGCGGCCCGCCACGAGAGCGCGGCGACATCGCCGGTGATGGCGAAGCCCGCCCCGGCCCCGACCAACTCCCCGGTCAGGATGAAGCTGTAGATGCGGCCCCGTTCGCCCCCGGGAAAGTAGTCCCCGACGAGCGACGCCACGATCGGGCCGGCGGCCGCCGTCACCACCCCGAGGGCCAGTCGGGTGAGGAGGAGGTGCCCGAACGAGTTCGAGGTGGCGCTCCAGAGCATGGCCGCGCCCCACAAAACGATGGCGAAGGACAAGGTCCACGTGCGCCGGACGCGGTCGGCGAGCATTCCGAAGGGGACCGAGGCGACGGCTCCGACGAGCGAGCTGACCGCGACCAACAAGCCGATGTCGGTGTTGTCGATGTGCAGAGCCTCACGGAGCTGGATGGCCGACGCCCCGACGGTCGCCGCATCGGCGCTGCTGAGCGCGAGCACGGCGGCCAGCACCACCACGACCCGGGTCCGGGTGGCGCCGCCCAATGTGACCGTCAGTCGGGTGCGCGCCGCGTTCGCACCGCGCCGAGCGGTTCGCCCGGCAAACTCGGCAGCCCCGCGGAGCGGGCGGCCGCTGTGGCGTGCGTTCATCCTGCGACGGCCGTCAATCATTCGAGCCTACGAGATCGTTTCGTGCCCGAGAACGCCCCCTGGGTGCCCCGACCCGCGCTCGGGGTGTTTCGCGGGACGCCACCGGGATCCGCCTTTCGCCCGTTCAGCGGAGCCTCAGAGCGCACGGTCTTCGAGGTTTCCAATCCACGGCGGGCTCACTATGGTGCCCGGGCAGGACTACCGCGACCGTGACCGACGGTCGGCTCGATCGTCCGCCCGACGAGGGGACGAGAGGGGAGGCGCAGCGTGAGCGACGGACGCTTGAACAACAAGGTGGCCATTATCACCGGGGCCAGTCGCGGGCTCGGTCAGTACTGCGCGGTCGGATACGGGCGGGAGGGGGCCCGGGTGGTGGTGGCCGCGAGGACCGAGCAGGCGCGCGACCCCAACCTCCCGGGGACCATCTACGAGACGGCCAAGATGGTGGAGGAGGTCGGCGGCGAGGCGATGCCGGTCGTGTGCAACGTCGGTGACACCGCGTCGATCGCGGCGATGGTCGAACAAGTCCTGGCCCGGTTCGGGCGGATCGACATCCTCATGAACAACGCCGCCGTGCAGCCCCCCGGGCGCATCTCGCAGATCGAGCCCCGTCACTGGGAACTCGAGTTCCGGATCAACGTCCACGGTCCGTTCCACTGTGCCCGGGCGGTGTTGCCGACGATGATCGACCAACACAGCGGCAACATCATCAACATCTCGTCGGTGGCCGCACGGGGCGGGTCCCACTACGGCGCGACCAAGCGGGCCATCGAGGCCTTCACCATCGGCCTGGCGGCCGAGCAGAAGGACAACGGGATCGCGGTCAACGCCCTCAAGCCGGTCGGGGCCATCGCCACCCCCGGGCTCCGTTACCGAGGTGCCGGCACGGCGCCGATCGAGGTCCGAGCGGACCTGCCGACGCCGGACAACTACGTGGAGGCGGCCATCCTGCTGGCCATGCAGCCCCCCGAGTCCTGCACCGGCCAGGTACTCGACGACGCCGAGGCGGTCGAGCTGCTGCAGAAGCGCGCGCCCTGATCGAAGAGGGGGTGGTGGTGCCGGTCGATCGGCACGCCGCCGGATCCGTCTAGCCGAGGAGCGAGTGGTCGAGCCGGTCGTTCGCCCAGCTCACCTCGGCGTCGACCCGCCGGGCGAGCTCGTAGCGGAACGGGACGAAGCCGCGGGCCCGGTAAAAGGCGTCACTCAGAGGTTGGCCGACCTCCAACTGACCCCGCAGTGCCGGTAGCCGGCATCGAGACCCCAGCGGAGCACCCCCTCGAGCAACGAGGTGCCCACGCTGCGGGACCGAGCGCGTTCGGTCACGATGTTGAGCCGATGGTGACGGTGTCGGGGCAACGACCGTCGGGATGGGCCTCGATCATGCCGATGGTCTCCGGGCCGTCGCGGGCGACGAGGATCGTGCGACGAACGCCGTCGACGGTGGCCACCAGCTCCCTTTTCGTCGCGGCGACGTCGAGGACGGCCGGCGCCAGGACGGGGGACCGGGCGTGGAAGGTGGCCAGTTCGATGCACAGGCCGACCGGCCCGTCGACGTCCCGAGCTTGGCCTCGTCCAGCGCGTCGGCCGGGTGTGCGGGCCGGGAGCCGAGCGGCACGACCCCTTTGATCTGGTCGACCCCGAAGCCCATCTCGACGAATGCCCGGACCGGCCCGATCGGATCGAGCAGGGCCCGGATGTGGTGGTGGAAGCACCCGCGGCCGGCGAGGCCGGCCACCGCGACCGCGTAGAGGGCCCGGTACGCGTCCCTGGCCCGCCCGGGGTCGGCGGCATGGTGGAGGTCGAGGATCCGGACCAAGTCGGCGCCGGGGGCACCGGGGAGAGGGACGACGAGGAAGCCGACGAGCCCCCCCCCGGTCCACGGCGCTCAGGGCCAGGGCGCCGGGGAGGCTCTCGGCGATCACCTCGGCCGCGTCAGCGGGGCGGGAAGCCGATGGGATTGTCCCTGATCCAGCACGTTGGGTCGCGGCCGGGAGCTCGGCGGCCTCCTCCAACCGGGAAACGCCGAGCGGCTCGACCTTCACCGCTGCCCGGACGAGCCAGAGGCGGGTCCGGCGGCCCCAATCCGGCGAGCGGGCCCGGGTCTCCTCGGGGAACCCGGGAGGGGATCAGCCGTGGGCTTCGGAACAGCGGATGCCCGCGGGACCGACGACGGCCGGGTGCTCGCCCCCGGATTCGACGACCAGTCGGTCACCCTGGCCCACTCGATGTCCCGCTCGACGGTGCAAACGCGGATGGAGACTTGGAGGCAGCACAGCTCGTTGCGGTCGTGGTGGGCATGGGTCTCGTCGATGAAGCCGGAGCCGTCCGCCCAGGTGTGCACGATCCGACCGCTCGCAGCTATCACCTCGTCGAAGTCCGTGGCCGCCGTCATGTGCCCCCGATCATGATGGCCAAGTTCGGGCGTGCGAGCGAGGCCACGTACCTCGGCCAGATCATGGCCCCGTGACAGCGCAAGCTGACCGTCTCGCCGTCGGCCACGTCGAACCGGTGATCGCGGCTCGAGTAGCGCCCCACCCGCAGACGCAGGGTGTGGTGGCCCGGTTCGAGCGTCGTCTCGAACGTCTCGTGCCAGTCGATCGATCCCACAACCTCGCCGTCGATCGTGACCTCGAAACGACCCCGCCGAAGCTCGATGCCGAATCCTTCTCGGGTCAGTCTCAGCGTTGCCGACATGGTTCGGCTCCCTCCGCTGTGCGTGTCCTGCACTGCTCGAGTTCTGCCCGTGCTCAGGTCCGGACCCCGCCACCGACGAGCCCGGGCGATCCCGGTCCTCTCTGACCGGGGGGCGCCCAGTTGCCGGCTCGAGCGGGCTACCCAGGGTAGTGGTGACGGTCGGGGAGGGACAACGGGAACCAGCCGGCGACACCCGGGGCGTCATCGCCTCGATCGACGGGGCTCTCCAACCCGACCCGGTAACGGGGCGCGATCGGTGGCGGGGCCCCCGGGGGCGCGCAAGACTGCCCGAACAATGGACCCCCTCACCGCCCACGAACGCGCCCAGTCGGCCTTCGCCGCCGTCCTGGTCCAGGTCGACACCGATCAGCTGGAGGCTCCGACCCCCTGCAGCGAGTGGTCGGTGCGGGACCTGGTCGCCCACGTCATCGCGGGCAACCACCGAGTCGCCGGCGGCCCCGCCCCCGAGCTCCCCGAGGACGTCCCCGCCCTCGTCGAGGTGCACGCCGCGTCTGCGCGAGCGGCCCAGGCGACGTTCGCCGCGCCGGGGGGACTGGAGCGGGATTACGTGACCCGCATCGGCTCGACACCGGGCAGCGTGGTCGTCGGCATGCGTGCCCGGGATGCCCTCGTGCACGCCTGGGACCTCGCCAAGGCCACCGGTCAACCCACCGACATCGAGCCGGACCTCGCCGAGGAGGCGCTGGAGGTATCGCACCAGATCGTCACCGACCAGCTTCGCGGGCCCGGGCGACCCTTTGGGCCCGAGACGCGCTGCGATCCGGGCCGGCCGGCCGGTGACCGACTGGCGGCGTTCCTCGGTCGCAAGGTCGACTGAGCAGCGGTCCTAGCCCGCCGCTCGAGGCGGACCAGTCTGCGATTGAATCGCGACCTCGAGCGAGTTCGATGGAGGGAGGTGCGTCAGCGATGAAGAACAAGATCTCCGGTGCCGGCGCGCCGTTCGTTCCCGTCCTCTTGCGTCGTTAACCTCGCTGCGGCCGCTGGCACCACTCGCATCCCGAGTGGAGGCAGCTGTGCACGACCAAGAGGATGAACCTTTCCTCGCTTCCGACGGCTTCGAGAGGATCGTCCGGTCCCGCTCGTCTTCGTGGAACGACGACGAGCCCGACCTCGATGCATCGACGTACCAATCGGTCAAGACCCAGCACGGCCCGGGGCCGGTACCCCATTGGGTCATCACCGACGACCGCGCCAGGCAGGTCGATCTCGGTCTCTGAAGACCCCCAAGGAGGCCGATATCCACGTGGTGGAGCGGTCGATCGACGACCGGAGCAACCTGCTCGCCGCGAAGCGGTACCGACGCTTCGAGGACCGCATGTTCCCAAACGACGCCCGATACCGCCCGAACCAGAGGACCGGTGAGAGCCGCGCCGACAAGGCGCTGACGCAGGGGACCCGGGTCGGCATGGCCTTCCGGGCCCGCCAGTGGGTGCAGACCGAGTTCGAGGTTTTCGGCCGCCTCTGGAGTGCGGGGGCGGCGGTGCCCTACCCCGTACAGTGCAGGGGCCGTGAGGTGATGCTCGAGTATCTGGCTCTACGCGTTGAAGT
>DAHUZS010000057.1 GCA_027315045.1 Acidimicrobiaceae bacterium | reverse complement strand
ATGGGGGGGCGACGGTGCGCGTGGTCGAAGTCGAAGACGTAGGGCATCAGGCCTCCTCGCCCGCTCTGGCGGTCGAAGCGTTCAGCCTACAAGGCGCCCCACGGCCGTTTCGTCGGGCGACACCGCCCCCCGACGCGTCCCCGCCGTCGTGGCATTCGCGCCGTGGTTCCCGGTCACGGGACCGGCCCTAGTGTCTGTCCGTGGCCGCCGACCCCGCGATCGAGGTCCACGACCTGACCAAGGTCTTCCACAAGGGCCAGGTGCGGGCGCTCGACGGGTTGAGCTTCGAGACCCCCCGAGGGACCGTCCTCGGGGTCCTCGGCCCCAACGGGGCGGGCAAGACCACGGCCGTCCGCATCCTCTCCACCGTGCTGCGCCCCGACGGGGGCGGTGCTTCGATCCTCGGGCTCGACGTGGTCAAGCAGGCCCCGGCAGTCCGGCGGACCATCGGTCTGGCGGGGCAGTACGCGGCGGTCGACGAGAACCTCTCGGGCCGCCAGAACCTGACGATGATCGGGCGCCTGAGCCACCTGTCGCGCCGGGTCGCCCGACGGCGGGCCGACGAGCTGCTCGAGCAATTCGGGCTCATCGACGCGGCCACCCGGTCGCTCAAGACCTATTCGGGGGGCATGCGTCGGCGCCTCGACCTCGCGGCCGCGCTGGTGGCCGACCCCCCCGTCCTGTTCTTCGACGAGCCGACCACCGGGCTCGACCCCAAGACCCGCCAGGACATGTGGGCCTGGACCGAGCGCTTGGTCGCCGACGGGACCACGGTGCTCCTCACCACCCAGTACCTTGAGGAGGCCGACCGTCTGGCCGACACGGTGGTGGTGGTGGACCACGGGCGGGCGATCGCACAGGGCACCCCGGACACCCTGAAGGCCGACATCGGGACCACGATGCTGCTCGTCACCCTGGGTGATCACGAGGACGCGAGGCGAGCGGCCGGCGTGGTGGCCCCCTTCGGGACCCACGCCCCGAGCGTCGAGGCCGAGCGAGTGGAGATGAAGGTCGAGCACGGCGCGCGCGCCGGCAGCGAGGCGATGCGAGCCCTCGATGCCGCCGGGATCACGGTGCACGGGCTGGTGTTGCGGGAGCCCAGCCTCGACGACGTGTTCCTGCAGCTGACCGGGCACCGGGCCGAGAACCGCCCTGGGGACGGCCCCTGCGAGGACCGGCATCCCGGGCGCCTCGACCTGGACGAGCGAGAGCGGCTCGGGTCGTGACCACCGACACCCTGGCGCCGACGGTCGACGGCCGCGACCCCGGGCCCCTCGAGCGGGTCCGGTGGCTGGTCAGCGACACCCTCACCATCGCCTGGCGGTGGCTGGCAGCGATGGTTCGTCTCCCCGAGTCGATCGTCTTCTCGGCGATCCAGCCCGTGCTCTTGGTCCTCATGTTCCGGTACGTCTTCGGCGGGGCCATCACCGGTGTCCCCGGGTCCTACGTCGACTACCTGATGCCCGGGATCTTCGTGCAGACGGTCACCTTCGGCGCGGTGATCTCGGCGGTGGGGATGGCCGAGGACCTCCAGAAGGGGATCATCGAGCGGTTCCGCGCCCTCCCCATGGCCCGGGCGGCGGTCGTGACCGGTCGGAGCCTCTCGGACCTCACCCGGAACCTGGGGTCGATCCTGCTCATGACGGGCCTCGGCTTCGCCGTCGGCTTTCGGATCCAGACCAACGTCGCCGCGTTCATCGCCGGTCTCGGCATCCTTCTCTTGTTCTCCTGGGCCATCAGCTGGGGCTTCGCCCTTCTCGGCCTCGTGGTGAGCAGTCCCGAGACGGCCCAGCTGGCCACGTTCCCGGTGCTCTTGCCCTTCACCTTCGCCTCGTCGGCCTTCGTCCCGGTCGACCGGATGCCGGGTTGGCTCCAGGCGTTCGCCAAGAGCCAACCGGTCAGCGAGGTGGTCGACGGCTGCCGGGCGCTCATGAGCGGCGGCCCGACCGCCCGACCGGTGCTCAACGCCGTGGCCTGGAGCCTCGGGATGCTCCTCGTGCTGGCGCCCCTGGCGGTGCGTCGCTACATCCGCACCGACTGACTGGGGCGGCCGCTGCGGACAGCCACCTCGTCGAGGAGCCCCTCGATCGGGACCCGCACCTGAGCCGTCGTGTCCCGGTCGCGGACCGTGACGGCCCGGTCGTCGATCGAGTCGAAGTCGACGGTCACGCACCACGGGGTGCCGACCTCGTCCTGCCGGCGGTAGCGGCGCCCGATCGACTGGGTCACGTCGTAGTCACACAGGTAGTGGGGTTGGAGCATCGTGAGCACCTGGCGCGACAGCCCTTCGAGCTCTGCTTTGCGCGACAGCGGCAGGACAGCCACCTGGACCGGGGCCAGCCTCCAGTCCAAACGCAGCACGGTGCGCGCCTCGCCGGCCACCTCGTCCTCGGCGTAGGCGGCCAAAAGGAAGGCCATCATGGCCCGGGTCGCGCCGAGCGCCGGCTCGATCACGTAGGGGACGAACCGCTCGCCGGTCGTCTGGTCGAAGACCTCGAGGCGCTCCCCGGATGCCCTCGCGTGGGCGTTGAGGTCATAGTCGCCACGGTTGGCCACCCCCTCGAGCTCCCCCCACCCCCAGGGGAACCGGAACTCGATGTCCACCGTCTTGAGGGAGTAGTGGGAGAGCTCGTCGGCGTCGTGGGGCCGGATCCGCAGCATCTCGGCCGGGATCCCAAGATCGCTGAACCACGAGAACCGCTCGGCGACCCAGTAGTCGAACCACTTCGGTGCCTCGTCGGGCGGCACGAAGTACTCCATCTCCATGAGTTCGAACTCGCGAGTCCGGAAGACGAAGTTCTGCGGGGTGATCTCGTTGCGA
>DAHUZS010000056.1 GCA_027315045.1 Acidimicrobiaceae bacterium | reverse complement strand
GCCCGCCTGGGACGCGTGCCGGCGGCGTCGGTCTGGAACGCCGGGTCGGGGCACCGGGGCCGGCCGCTACCGGGGCGGGCCCTGTCGCGTCGAGCCGGACGTGCTCCGGAGGAGCACCCCGCCGAGCTCGCCGGGCGAGCTGAGAGCAGGAGACCAAAGGAGAGCGCCATGACCGAGCCCACCGTCGTCGCCGAGCGCATCGACCAGCTCCTCGCCGAGCACGACCCGTCCGGCACCGACCCCGTCGTCTTCCGGGGTGCCCAGTACGACCTGGGGCTCGCCTGGGTCCACTTCCCCGAGGGGTGGGGCGGCCTCGGGTTCCGTCCCGACTTGCAGAAGGAGGTGGACCGCCGGCTCCGCGAGCGGGGGGCGCCAGGCGCCAACGAGCGCCACTTCTTCGGTCTGACGATGGCCGGTCCGACGATCGTCACCCACGGCGACGACCAGCTGCGGGGCCGGCTGCTCCGACGGATGTTCACCGGCGAGGACGCCTGGTGCCAGCTCTTCTCGGAGCCCGGCTCGGGCTCCGACCTCGCCAGTCTGGCGTGCAAGGCCGTGCGCGACGGCGACGAGTGGGTGATCACCGGTCAGAAGGTGTGGAACACGCTGGCCCACATCGCCGATCGCGGCATGTTGGTGACCCGCACCGACCCCGACGCGCCCAAGCACAAGGGGCTCACCTACTTCGCCCTCGACATGCACGCGCCGGGGGTCGAGGTACGCCCCCTGCGCCAGATGACCGGCCAGGCCGAGTTCAACGAGGTGTACCTGACCGAGGTCCGTGTCCCCGACGCCGACCGGGTCGGCGAGGTCAACGAGGGCTGGCGCGTGGCGATGACGACGCTCATGAACGAGCGCACGACCATCGGCGGCGGCTCGGCACCTCCGGCGCGCGGGTCGGGAGCCATCGCCGAGGCCGTCCGCATCTGGCACGAGGAGGCCCAGGCCAGGACGGCGGTCGCCAAGGACGAGCTGGTGCGGCGGTGGATCGAGGCCGAGGTCCTGCGCCTCACCAACATCCGGGCGTCCCAGAACCGCCGGGCGGGGAACCCCGGTCCGGAGGGCTCGATCGCCAAGCTCATGTTCGCCGAGGTCAACGCCCGGATCTACGAGCTGTGCGTCGACCTCCTCGGCCCGAGCGCCCTCGTCGGCTACGACTACGAGATGCGCCGGTCGGCCAACCTCGGCCTCACCGGTCCCCCGGGGTCGTCGCGGACCATGTTCCTGCGGGCCCGGGCCAACTCGATCGAGGGCGGTACCTCCGAGATCCAGCGCAACATCATCGGCGAGCGCGTCCTCGGCCTGCCGGGGGAGCCGCGCGTCGACAAGGACGTGGCCTGGTCGGCCGTGCCGCGGAGCTGAGCCCCGAGCCGGTTCGCTGCTCGGAACGGGCTGCGGCGGTGCCTGACCGGGCGCCGGCGGCCCGTGCCGGCGCCGCGGCGTCAGGCGGGCGAGACCGGGGGACCGGTCAGGCACCCCCGTCGATGGTAACCATTCACCTGGCGTGAGCAGACCATCCACCACGAGGGGGAATGCCGCGCGTATCGTGGGGAATTCCGACGCGCGATCCTTCCTCCGATGCTCCGACCTATGAGGAGCTGGCAGCCGAGAACGCCGAGCTGCGTCG
>DAHUZS010000052.1 GCA_027315045.1 Acidimicrobiaceae bacterium | reverse complement strand
TCCCGCTGAGCGTGTGAACTGAGGTGACGGTCCCCCGCCTGGAACCTGCCGAGTGGTAGGTGTCGGGCGTCCCGCAAGACATCCAACAAAGAAGGTGACCGTCATGAAGAAGAACTACCAGACCTCGGCAGGGCGCGCTGGGACCACTGGCCGCACGACGCCCAAGAAGGCAAACAGGGACGCCGCCCGAGCTGCTCACGAGGCCGTACTCGCGCTGCCAGGCACGGTCAGCGTCGCAGTGGCAGAGCTCGCCGGCGAACTCGAAGAGGGGCTGCTCGCCTTCGTCGTCGGGGCCGGCCTGAAGGTCGTCCAGACGATGATGGAGCACGAGGTGGAGGCGCTCGCGGGGCCCAAGGGTCGTCACGACCCCGGCCGCAAGGCCCTGCGCCACGGCAGCGACGGCGGGATCGTCACGCTCGGCGGTCGCCAGGTCCAGATCACCCGTCCCCGGGTGCGCACCGCCGACCGTTCGAGCGAGGTAGCGCTCTCCACCTACGACTGCTTCAGCTCGACGGAGCTGCTGGGGCGCCTGGCGATGGAGAAGATGCTGGCCAAGATCTCCACCCGCCGCTACGGAGCCGGGCTCGAGCCGGTGGGCAGCGCCGTCGAAGTCCGCAGTCGTGGCACGTCGCGCTCGGCGGTCTCCCGGCGTTTCGTGGCCGCTACCGAGACCGCCCTGGCCGAGCTGATGGCGGCCGACCTCACCGGTCTCGATCTCGTTGCCCTCATTGTCGACGGGGTCAACTTCGCAGGTCACTGCTGTGTGGTGGCGCTCGGCATCGACATCGAGGGGGCAAAGCACCCGCTCGCCGTCGCAGAGGGTGACACGGAGAACTCGACGCTCGTGACCGGCCTGCTGGTCGGCCTTCGCGACCGGGGCCTCGACGTCACCCGCCCGACCCTGTGCGTGCTCGACGGCGCCAAGGCACTCGCCAGCGCGCTGAAGGCGGTCTTCGACCACCCGGTGATCGCCAGGTGCCAACTTCACAAAATTCGGGGTCTTCCGGCATGAATGTGGGTGAGTATGCCGATCTGATCAGGGATTGAGCGTTGTAGAACAAGCTCGTTGGCTCTCCCAGTCGATCTGGTGTTTCGTACCCGTTTCCCGGGCGTCCTGCGGTCCCGCCGGCGATGGCCCTCTCACACCCCCATCCGCGTGACGCGCACGGGTGGTCTCTAGGTTCGGGGTCGCTTACACCAACCGAGCCAAGGAGACCGATCCCGTGCGCATCACCTCTGCATTCAAGCGCCTCATGGACCTGCCCGGGGTGACCGTCACCGAGGTGGAGTTCCAGCCGGCCAAGGTGGTCGTGACCGTTAAGTTGCGCCGGGCCAAGTTGAGCTGTCCCGAGTGCGGGTTCAGCACCCGATCCCGCTACGACGCCCGACCGGTCACCTCGACCTGGCGCCACCTCGACCTTGGCCGGTGGCGACTCGAGGTGAGAGCGGACCTGCGCCGCCTCGTCTGCCCGACCCACGGGGTGCGCACCGAAGGCGTCCCCTTCGCCCGCTCGGGGTCCCGTTTCACCCGCGACTTCGAGGACCTGGTGGGCTGGCTGGCCACCACCATGGACAAGACCGCCCTGTGCCGGCTGGTGCGCATCGACTGGGCCA
>DAHUZS010000044.1 GCA_027315045.1 Acidimicrobiaceae bacterium | reverse complement strand
GACCGGGTCGTGCTCGACCTTCCCGAACCCTGGGACGTGGTACCCCATGCGGCCCGTGCGCTGCGCCCCGGTGGGATCTTCCTCGCCTACCTCCCGACCATCAACCAGACCGGGCTCTTGCGGGAGGCGCTCGCGAATGCCGGTTTCTCCCTGGCCGAAACGGTGGAGATCCTGCGGCGGACCTGGCACGTCGAACCCCGGTCGGTGCGACCCGACCACCGCATGGTCGCCCACACCGGGTTCCTCACTTCGGCGAGGGCCTTGGCCGACACCGCCGAGCGAAGCTGAGTCGGCCCGAGCTCAGTCGCGCTCGATGAAGATGCACTCGCCCGGGCACTCCTCGGAGGCTTCGACCACTGCCTCTTCGAGGTCCTCGGGGACGAGCGCCATCCCGGCGGACCCGCCGGGATCGTTCTTGATGGCGTCGCCTTCCTTCACGTAGGCCAGACCGTCGTCGAGCAGGGTGAAGACGGCGGGCGCGATCTCTTCGCACAGACCGTCACCGGTGCACAGATCCTGATCGATCCAGACCTTCATCCCCGCTGTCTGCCTTCCCACTCTGCCGTTGAGCGCCCGGCGGTCGCGTCGCACCGAGGAACCCGGCGGCACCCTCCGCTCGATGCTAGTAGCTCCCAAGGACCGGTCAGCGAGACCGTGGCCCGGCGCCGATGCCGGGCCCACTGCGGAACCGCCCCCGGCCCGTGGCCGGCGGGCCCGGGCTCAGGGCACGAACTCGTCGAGCAGCCTCGCCAGCTCGACCGGGGCGTCGCCCTGGACGCTGTGGCCCGCCTCCACGACGTGCTCGATGCGGGCGGAGGGCTGTCGACGGACGAGCTCGGCCTCGTCGTCGTCGTCGACCACCGATTGGGGGCGCATCCCCCGGACCAGCATGAGCGGGACCTGAACGTGGGACACCACCTCCCAAAGGTCGGCGAAGCGCAACGCCTCCTGGCCCCCCTGGGGCTCGGACGGCTCCTCGGCCCGGTGGCGGGCGTAACGCCACACCCAGCTCCCGTCGTCACGCTGAAGGGCGTTGTGGAGGATGCCCCGCCGCAGCGAGGCGACGCTCCTCGTCGGGTTGTGCTCGACCGTCCGAGCCAGGATGGCCTCGAAGTCAGGGAAGCTCTCCGGCCCCCGGACGAAGTTCGTGATGGCCTGGGCCTTCTCGGCGGTGACCCCCGGGGTCACGTCGACGAGCGCCAAGCGCCGGACCAGCCCGGGGTGCCGGTCGGCGAGCACCAGCGTGGTCAGACCCCCGAGGGACATCCCGACCACGCCACGGGCGTCGGGGGCCAACGCCTCGATCACCGAGGCCACGTCGTCGGCGTTGTCGGTCAGGTTCCTCGCCCCCCGACGGCCGCCGTCGGAGTGCCCGTGACCGGGCAAGTCGATGGCCACCAACGAACGGGCCAGGGCGAGGGCCACGGTGTCCCAGGTGTGGGCGTTCTGGGCACCGCCGTGCAGGAGCACCAGCTCCGGCGGGGTGGCGCCCCAGACCAGCGCGCTCAGCTGCCGGCCGTCGTCCAGTCCGACGGAGCGACGGGACACCACCGGCGGACCGGGATAGGGGATCCCGAACTCCTCGGCGTTCTCGTGGAACATCGAGAACTCGTCGTAGTGGGAGGCGGGGCTGGTCTCGGTCATGGCACCTCCGTTCACGGGCGCGATGATTCGGCGCCAGAAGGATCCCACGCCGGGCGGCCCGGCGCCGGCTCGGGCAGCCCATAGCCGCCGTGGCGACGGTGATCGCGTAGCCGAGCAGCTCGCCGGCGCTGACGGTGGCGCTCAGCTCCTCCCCGGCCACCCGGACCACCGCTTCGGCCAACGGTTCGCCGGAACGACCGTGGCGCCCAGAAGTCGCCACCGGCCGGCACAGGGAACCTCCACCCGCTTGGTCAGCAAACCCCCGCGCGCCCGACGATCGCCATCTCGACCGTCGGGCGCGCGACCCGGGCCTAGATCGCCTCGTAGTCGTCTTGGCTGAGGCCCTCAGTGCCTTCGGCCCCCGCCCGCTCGCCCCGCTCGAGCTCGACGCCTTCGACGGCGTCCAGGGCGGCCGAGAGCCGAGTGACGGCGTCCTCAGCCAGGTCGGTGAGGTCCGGCGAGTTCAAAAGGGTTCGCGGGTCAACGATCGAGACCTCGGTTCTCGACCCTCGCTCCGCCAAGACCACGTTGCACGGCAGCAGGAGTGCCACCGACTCGTCGATCTCGAGCGCCTGGTTGGCCAGGGTGGGGTTGCAGGCCCCGAGGATCTTGAGGCCCGACCGCTCGACCCCCAGCTTGGCCCGCAGGGTCGCGGCGACGTCGATCTCAGTCAGCACGCCGAACCCCTGCTCCGCCAGCGCGGAGCGGACCGACACCTCGACCGACTCGATGGGTCTGTCGACCATTCGATGGAGCGCGCTCATGGTCAGGCCAGCTTCATGAACATCTTCTGGACCGATCCGAGCGCGTACCCGTCGGCCTCGGCCTCGTCGGGGTGCTCGAGGCAGTAGGTCAGGCCGGCGGCCACCAGGGCGAATCCGGCCTGCTCGAGCGCCTTGGTGGCGGCCGAGATCTGGGCGACTACGTCGCGACACTCGCGGCCGTCCGCGAGCATGCGGTCGATCCCCTGGACCTGGCCGGTCACCCGATGGAGCCGTTTGCGGACGTCGTCGACGACCTCAGTTGGCAGCTGCATCACCGTCTCCTCTCTTCACCGATCGTCTCACCGATCCCACACCGCCGGCGTGCTCTTCATGCCGACACCGAGCAACGATTCGGCCCGAGCTCGAGGGCGCGCAGGTCCGCCAACGGCGCCGAGGGTCTGCCCATGTTGGCCTGCACGATCGCGACATAGTTGGGCGGGCGAGCACTCACCGAGCCCGAGGCCCAGGCTACGAAGGCGTCCTCGTCGAGTCCCAAGACCTCGAGGCCGGCGCGCAGTTCGCCGAGCGTCGCCCCGACCGGCCGGTCGGGGCGCACCTCGACCGAATCGCCGTAGTGGGCGGGAAGGACCAATGAGTCCTCGCGCCGGGTCAAGAGCTTCCGCTGCACGGTGTCGTAGAGGTCGTGGGCGAAAGCCTCGGCCTCGTCTGCGAGGTCGGGCCGGCCGACTCCGTCGACGAACAGCGTGTCACTGGAGAGGATCACGTCCTCTCCCACCAAGAATGCGGTTGAACCCCTGGTGTGGCCGGGCGCGTGCATGGCGGCAACACCGAAGGTGACAGCGCCGGGGAGTTCGAAGCGATCGCCGTCGGCAAGGGGGCGGTACGGGAATCCGAAGGAATCGGCCGAATTGAGGTGCAGCGACGCCCCGGTGGCGTCGGCCAGGCGCCTCGCGCCGCTCAGGTGGTCCGCGTGCAGGTGGGTGTCGAACACCCGTGAGATCCGCCAGCCGTGCTCGTCGGCGAGATCGAGGTAGATCCCCAAGTCCGTCGACGGGTCGACCGCGAAGGCCTCGCCACCCGTGCCGACCAGGTACGAAAGGCAGCCCTTGCCCCGCCGTCGGATCTGGACCACTCGCAGCCCGTCGAGCTCGATCGTGACCGAGTCGTAGGCCCCGCCCCAGGCGACCATGCCCCCGGCCAGGTTGGCCACTCGTCGACCGGCCCGGCTGAGCACCTCCGCGGCCAGCGCCGAACGGTTCCCCGAGGCGCAGACCGTCACGACTTCCACGTCGAGGGGGATCTCGTCCATCCGGGTGACGAGTTGGGCGAGGGGGACGTTTCGGGCACCGGGGATCGACCAATCGGCGTATTCCTCCGGCTCGCGGACGTCGATGAGCACCGGAGCCCGGTCGGTGCCCAGCCGGCTGGCCAGCTCGGCCACTGCGAGATCTCGGTACATGGCGCTCCTTGACGGCCCGGGCCTTTTTCCCCACATACCCTATGGGGTATCTGGAGGCTAGCGCGTCTACACCGGTTCGTGACGGGTCTGGCCGCCTCTCGACCTCGCAGCCGGGGGGCCGCCCGGGCCCTGACCGCTCGGGGGTCCACGCGACCACGCGCTCCTGGGTACCCCGGAGGCCCCATCAGAGCACCGTGGGGGCTGCCCTCGGTGCCGGGGTCGGGGTGACCCCGAGGGGCGACCGGAGCGGTCCGGTCCGAACGTGCGCTGCCGGTAGGGTGAGGCAATACCTCGGTGGGAGGTGGTTCCGACGCCGAGACCTGAAGACCACGACGACATGAACGACGCAGAGCTCGAGGCGGTCCGTGCCCGGCTGGAGGAGGCCGAAGAGGAGATCCATGCGCTTCGGCGCCGCCTCCAGGAGGGTCCGGCGCGGGTGCAGTCGCTCGAGGAGCGGCTCTTGGAGACCAAGGGCCAACTGCATCAGGCCGTCTCCCAGAACGAAAAGCTGACCTTCACCCTGCAGCAGGCCAAGGAGCAACTGGCGACCCTGCGCGAGGAGGTCGAGAAACTCACCCAGCCTCCTGCGGCCTACGGGACCTTCCTCGACATCAACGAGGACGGGACCGTCGACGTCTTCGCCAGCGGCCGCAAGATGCGGGTCGCACTACACCCCGACATCGACCCGGGAATCTTGAAGAAGGGCAACGAGGTAGTCCTGAACGAGTCGCTCAACGTCGTGCTCGTTCGCGACGGCGACCTCTCGGGCGAGGTCGTGACCCTGAAGGAGGTCATGGAGGACCGCCACCGCGCCATCGTGTTCGCCCGGGCCGACGAGGAGCGTGTGGTCGAGCTCTCCGACGACCTCGCCGCCACCCATCTGCGTGCCGGCGACGCCCTGCTCATGGACGTGAGGAGCCAGCTCTTGATCGAGAAGCTGCCACGTCCAGAGGTCGAAGAGCTGGTCCTCGAAGAGGTCCCCGACATCACCTACGCCGATGTCGGCGGACTCGACGCGCAGATCGAGGCCATCACCGACGCCGTGGAATTGCCGTACCTGCACCGGCGGCTCTTCGCCCACTATCGGCTACCGGCTCCGAAGGGGATCCTGCTGTACGGCCCTCCGGGTTGTGGCAAGACCCTCATCGCCAAGGCCGTCGCTAACTCGCTCGCCAAGAAGGTGGGCGAGGCCACGAAGAACACCGGCATCCGCAGCTACTTCTTGAACATCAAGGGCCCCGAATTGCTCAACAAGTACGTGGGGGAGACCGAGCGCCAGATCCGCCTGGTCTTCCAGCGGGCCCGCGAGAAGGCGGAGGAGGGCGTCCCGGTCATCGTCTTCTTCGACGAGATGGATTCGCTGTTCCGCACCCGGGGGACCGGGATCAGCTCCGACATGGAGTCGACCATCGTCCCGCAGCTCCTGGCGGAGATCGACGGGGTCGAAGCGCTCCGCGACGTCATCGTCATCGGCGCGTCCAACCGCGAGGACCTGATCGACCCGGCGATCCTGCGCCCCGGGCGCCTCGACGTCAAGATCAAGATCGAGCGGCCCGACGAGGAGGCCGCCGCCCAGATCTTCGCCCGCTATCTCGCCCCCGACCTTCCCCTCGATGCGAGAGAGGTGGAACGGTTGGGCGGCGGCGACCCGGGCAAGGCAGTGCAGGCGATGATCGAGAAGACCGTTGCCGAGATGTACTCGACCAGCCAGGACAACCGGTTCTTGGAGGTCACCTACCAGAACGGGGACAAAGAGGTCCTCTACTACCGGGACTTCGCCTCCGGAGCGATGATCGAGAACGTCGTTCGACGGGCCAAGAAGCTGGCCCTCAAGCGGGAGATCGCCAGCGAGACGGGCGGGATACGCACCGGAGACCTACTGGAGTCCATCAGGCAGGAGTACAAGGAGAACGAGGACCTCCCCAACACCACCAACCCCGACGACTGGGCGAGGATCTCGGGGAAAAAGGGCGAGCGCATCGTCTACGTGCGGACCCTCCTGACCGACCAGAGCGAGACCAAGGGCGGTCGTTCGATCGAGCGGGTCGGCACCGGCCAGTACCTCTGATCAGGGTCCCGGCCAGCGCTCGGCGGCCGATCCGCCCCACCGGACCAAGGGAGCGCCCGGGCGCAGCGTGCGAGAGCCCGAATGGCATCACCAACTAGGGTCGACGCGGTGGCCATCCCCAAGGTCTGCGGAATCGAGACCGAGTACGGCGTCCATGCGAACGGGCCCGACGCCAACCCGGTGAGCGCGTCGTCGGTGTTGATCAACGCCTATGCCGCCGAGGTCGATCGACGGACCCGCTGGGACTTCGAAGACGAGACCCCCGAGAGGGACGCGCGCGGGTACGCCCGAGAGGGCGCCCTCCCTCCGATGGTCGAGACCCATCTCGCCAACACCGTGCTCACCAACGGGGCCCGGTACTACGTCGACCACGCTCACCCGGAGTACTCGACGCCGGAGTGCTACGACCCCCTCGAGCTGGTGTGCCACGACAAGGCCGGCGAGGAGGTTCTCCGGCGCTCGATGGCCGCGGCCGCGGCACTGCCCAACGCGCCCGAGGTCGTGGTCTACAAGAACAACTCCGACGGCAAGGGCAACTCCTACGGTTGCCACGAGAACTACCTCATGGACCGCACGGTGCCCTTCGCCAGCGTGGTGACGGGAATCATCCCGCACTTCGTGACGCGCCTGATCTACACCGGGGCTGGCAAGGTCGGCACCGAGACCACCGCCTTCGGCACCGAGACGGTCCACTACCAGATCTCCCAGCGAGCCGAGTTCTTCGAGGAGATGGTCGGGCTCGAGACGACCCTCAAGCGGCCAATCGTCAACACGAGGGACGAGCCCCACGCCGACCCCAAGCGCTTCCGGCGGCTCCACGTCATCGTGGGGGACGCGAACCTGGCCGAAGTCGCCACCTTCTTGAAGGTGGGGACCACCGCGCTCGTGCTCGCCATGATCGAGGACGAGATGACCCCGCCAAAGGAACTCGCGCTCAGCGATCCGGTGCGGGCGATGCATCAGGTCTCGGCGGACCTCACGCTCTCGCGTCCGTTGCGGGCCGCCGACGGCTCGACGATCACCGCCCTCGAGATCCAGTGGGAGATCTTCGCGGCCGCCCGCCGCTACGCCAAGGAGAAGGGTCTGGACGTCATCGGGGGCGAGCAGGTCGGCGAGATGGTGTTGGACCGCTGGGAAGCCGTCCTGACCGGACTGGAGTCCGACCCGGGGACCCTCGCAGACCAGATCGACTGGCTGGCTAAGCGGTCCCTCATCGAGGGGTACCGCGACCGCCACGGGTGCCGCTGGGACGACCACCGGCTGGCGGCTCTCGATCTGCAGTACCACGACCTGCGACCGGCGCGATCCCTGTTCAGCCGGCTCCCGATGGAACGCCTGGTCGACGACGCCGCGATCGCCACCGCAGTGACCGAACCCCCCAGACGCACCCGGGCGTGGTTCCGGGGAAGGTGCCTGGCCGAGTGGCCCGACGCGGTGGTCACCGCCAACTGGGACTCTCTGGTCTTCGACGTGGGCAGCGACCCGCTGCGGCGGGTCCCTATGATGGACCCACTCAAGGGAACGGCCGACCACACGGCGTCGTTATTCGAATCCTGTGACGGTCCGTCCGAACTCTTGGAGCGACTGAGTTCTTGAGGTGATGACCAATGGCAGAGCGTGAGCAGAGGCGCAGGAACGCTCCCTCGCGGACCGAGAACGAGGTCGTCGAAGAGCCGGCCCCGTCCTCACCGCGGGGCGAGAAGCTGAAGGCCGATCTCGACGATCTCCTCGACGAGATCGACGAAGTGCTCGAGGACAACGCCGAGGAGTTCGTCCGCAACTACGTGCAAAAGGGCGGGCAGTAAACCGCCGGTGGCGCTGCCGATCTTTCACCCGGTCGACGACCCGGGGCCCGACTTTGCCGGCCTGCTGCGCCGCGCTGGGCGGCCGGTGCTCCCCAATCCAGCGTCGGAACTGAGCGTCCCCCACGCGACCACCGTCGTCGCGCTGCGCTTCGCCGAGGGCGTGGTGATGGCCGGGGACCGGCGAGCCACCGAGGGGTACTCCATCGCCCATCGGGCCATGGACAAGGTGTTCCCGGCCGACCGATGGTCGGCGGTGGCCATCGCCGGTGCGGCCGGCCCGGCGGTCGAGATGGTGCGCCTCTTCCAGGTGCAGCTCGAGCACTACGAGAAGGTGGAGGGGCTCTCCCTCAGCCTCGAAGGCAAGGCGAACCAACTCGCCCAGATGGTGCGCGAGCACCTGCCGATGGCCTTCCAGGGTCTTGCGGTCGTCCCCCTCTTCGCCGGTTTCGACGTCCGCCGGGGCGTGGGGCGCATCTTCACCTACGACATCACCGGCGGCCATTACGAGGAGGCGGACTTCCAGGCCACCGGGTCGGGGGGCCGGGACGCCCGCAACACCATCAAGCTCGGGTTCCGAGAGGGGCTCACCCGCACCGAGGCGATCGAGCTCGCGATCGAGGCACTATTCGAGGCGGCCGACGAGGACGCCGGGACCGGGGGTCCGGACCTGGTTCGGGGGATCTACCCCCTCGTCGCGGCGGTCGACGCCGACGGCTTTGCCCCGGTGGGCGAGGAGGAGGTGGCCGACCGGTTCCTCTCCCTCATCGAGCGGCGCCGGGCCCAGCGTGGCCGGGACCGGGGGAGGGGAGAGCCCCAGTGAGCATCCCCTTCTACGTCGCCCCCGAACAGGCGATGCGGGACCGGGCCGAGTTCGCCCAGAAAAACATCGCCCGGGGCCGACCGTTGATCGCCACCACCTACGAGCACGGGGTCCTCATCGTGGCCGAGAACCATTCGAAGACCCTGCACAAGATCAGCGAGATCTACGACCGCATCGCCTTCGGCGGTGTCGGCCGCTACAACGAGTACGAGCAGCTCCGGGTGGCCGGGGTCCGCCACGCCGACACCAAGGGCTTCGCCTTCAGCCGGGAAGATGTCGACGCCAGGTCCCTGGCCAACCTCTACGCCCAGTACCTCAACAACGTCTTCACCCACGAGATCAAGCCTCTCGAGGTCGAGATCCTCGTGGCCGAACTCGGCGGTGACGGGGGGCCCGACCAGCTCTACCACGTCGACTACCAGGGCACCATCACCGACGAGGAGCACTTCTTGGTCCTGGGCGGTGACGCCGAGACCGTGTCCGAGCGCTTCTCCGAGTCCCACCAGGTGGGGTGGGACCTCGGGACCGCCCTCAACGCGGCGGTGCGGGCCCTGGCTGCGGAGGAGCACACCGTTGGGGTGGAGAACCTCGAGGTTGCCGTGCTCTCGAGGCAGAACGGGCGACGCACCTTCCGCCGCATCGACGACCGGGACCTGGCCGAATTGCTCGCTCCCACCCCCGGTACCCCGGCCTCGGAACCTGGACCGCCGGACACAGGACCCGGCGACCCAAGCTGAGCCGCCGGCTCCTGCCCCCGGGCGCGACGTCCCGGGCGGTACGGTGGCCGACGTGCGCCGGCGGATCTTCGGGCTTGAGAACGAGTACGGGGTCACCTTCACCCTGCGCGGTCAGCGCCGGCTCAGTCCCGACGAGGTCGCCCGCTATCTGTTCCGGCGGGTGGTCAGCTGGGGCCGGTCCTCCAATGTCTTCTTGGAGAACGGCGCCCGCCTCTACCTCGACGTCGGCAGTCACCCCGAGTACGCCACCCCCGAGTGCGACCGGATCAACGACCTCGTGACCCACGACAAGGCCGGGGAATGGATTCTGGCCCAGCTGGTGACGGGAGCCCAGGCCCGCCTGCGCGAGGAGGGCATCCGGGGGGATGTCTATCTGTTCAAGAACAACACCGACTCGGCCGGCAATTCCTATGGGTGCCACGAGAACTACCTGACCGAGCGCAACGACGACTTCAGCCGTTACACCGAGGTCCTGATCCCCTTCCTGGTCAGCCGGCAGATTTATTCGGGGGCGGGCAAGGTCCTTCATACCCCCCGGGGCGCGACGTTCTGCCTCAGCCAGCGGGCCGAGCACATCTGGGAGGGCGTGTCGTCGGCGACGACCAGGAGCCGCCCGATCATCAACACGAGGGACGAGCCCCACGCCGACGCCGAGCGGTTCCGCCGTCTCCACGTGATCGTCGGCGACTCCAACATGTGCGAGTACGCCACATTCCTCAAGGTCGGGGCGACCAGCATCATCCTCGCCATGCTCGAGGACTCCTCGACCGTGCTGCGCGATCTGACCCTCGAGAACCCCATCCGGGCCATCCGCGAGATCAGCCAGGACATCACGTGCCAACGTCGGGTGCGGCTGGCCAACGGCCGAGAGATGCGGGCCCTCGACATCCAGGCCGAGTACCTCCAGCGGGCCCAGCGCTTCCGGGACCAGCGGGGCCTCCAACCAGAGGAGGACCTGGCGCTCAACATGTGGGAGCACTGCCTGAAGGGCCTCGAATCCGACCCGCTCACGTTGTGGAGGGAGTGCGATTGGGTGGCGAAGTACCGCCTCATCGAGGAGGTCCGTGAGCGCCACCAACTGCCGTTGACCCACCCCAAGGTGGCGCTGGTGGACCTCATGTACCACGACGTGGACCGGTCCAGGGGCCTCTTCTACAAGCTCCAGGACCGGGACCAGGTCGAGCGGACCAGCTCGGATGCCGACATTGCGCTGGCCATGACCCAGGCGCCCGAGACCACGAGAGCGCGCCTGCGGGGGGCGTTCGTCCGCCGGGCCAAGGAACGGCGGCGGGACTTCACCGTGGACTGGGTGCACCTCAAGCTGAACGACCAAGCCCAGCGGACCATGCTCCTCAAGGACCCGTTCAAATCGCATGACGAACGCGTCGAACGGTTGATCGCGTCGCTTTGAGCGATCCGAGCGGCAGAGCTGCCCAGGAGTTGGCCACCGAGAGCGAGACGCCCGAGGACGAGGCGCCGAAAGGCAAGCCGCGCCGTTCGGCCAAGCAGCGGCTCCTCGAGTGGGGGATCGTGGTCGTGGTCGCCGTGGTGGCGGCGGTGCTCCTGCGGCTCTTCGTCGTCCAGACCTACTACATCCCTTCGCCGTCGATGAGCCCGACCCTCAAGGTGGGCGACCGGATCCTGGTGAACAAGCTCGCCTACGACTTCCACGGCGTCGGACGGGGCGACATCATCGTGTTCAACGCGCCGAAGAAGGTGGCGAGCAGCTGTCTCACCAACGACAAGGTCCTCGTCAAGCGGGTCGTGGGCCTGCCGGGGGAGACCATCTCGGACCGCAAGGGGGTCGTATACATCGACGGCAGGGTCCTGCACGAGACGTACCTGCCCAAGAACGACCCCTCGACCTACACCGCTCCGTTCGCCCCGGTCCACATCGGGCCCAACAGCTACTTCGTCATGGGCGACAACCGAACGCAGTCCTGCGACAGCCGCTACTGGGGCACCGTGAAGCGCTCCGAGATCATCGGGAAGGTCGACATGCGCATCTGGCCCCCCTCCCGGATCAAGTTCTTCTGAGTCGGCCCGGCCGGCGCCTGCCGGCCCGGCGTCCCTGGTCAGAACACCCTGCATCCGAGTTCGCTGTGGGCCTGCCGAGTCCCGCCGGTAGGATCGGCGCCGGATGTTGTCGCTCAATCCCGAGAAGCTCTTCATCGTCCTGATCGTCGCCCTGGTCCTGCTGGGGCCGGACAAGCTGCCCAAGGTGGCCCGCCAGCTCGGCGCGAGCTGGGCCAAGGTTCGGGAGTTCCAGCGACGGATGGAGCAGGAGGTCCGAGAGACCATGCCCAATCTCCCCTCCACCAACGAGATCGCCCGCATCGCCCGCTCCCCGCTGTCGTACCTGAACTCCCTCGCCGACGCCTCCGACGATCTGGTCCTCGATCCGGCGGCCGCCCCGACCGAGGAGGCAAAGGAGGACGACTGGCCCGCCGACCCGTCGGGCCCCGAGTCCGCCACCAACGGGCACCTCGGGCGTCCACCGGTCTTCGTCCGACCCGGTGGGGTCCCACCCCACCAGCTACCGGCCGACCCGGGTATGAACTGACCGCCGATACCTCGCGACACGATCGGGAAGCGGAGCCATGGCCACCCGACTGCTGAACGGCCGAAGACAACGTCCCTCGCCCGACGCGATGACCCTGGCGGAGCATCTGGCCGAGCTGCGGCGGCGGCTAATCATCTCGGTCATCGCCTTCGTGATCGGGGCGTCGATCGCCGCCGCCTTCTACCAAGGGATGCTGAACCTGCTCCAGCACCCGTACTGCCGGGCCAACCCCCACCATTGCGGCTTCTACGTCACCGGGCCGCTCGATCCGCTGACCCTGCGGATCCAGATGGCGGCCTTCGGCGGGCTCCTGATCGCCTCACCGGTGATCCTCTTCCAGGTCTGGCGGTTCATCACCCCGGGGCTCAACCGCAACGAGAAGCGCTATGCCGTCCCCTTCGTCGCCTTCTCGATCGTCCTGTTCGTCTCGGGCTGCGCGCTGGCCTACACCGTCTTCCCCCACGCCCTCGCGTTCCTGCGGTCGGTCGGGGGGCCGAGCCTGCACCAGATCCTCTCGCCCAACCAGTACCTGAGCCTGATCCTGCTCATGATGTTCCTGTTCGGGATCACCTTCGAGTTCCCAGTGGTCCTGGTGGGGCTCCAGCTGGCCAACGTGGTCAGGCCGAGGCAGCTGCTCCGGGCGTGGCGGTGGGCAATCATCGGCCTCACCCTCGTCGCCGCGGTCTTCACTCCGAGCGCCGACCCGCTCTCGATGCTGGTGCTGGCCGTGCCATTGATCTCCTTCTACTTCCTCTCCATCGCCGTCGGGAAGCTCCTCGGGCGTTGAGCAACGGCGCATCGGGCACCGCAGGGAGCAACCGAGCCGCGCTCCGAGGTCCGTTCCTCCAGAACCTGCGGTTCACCCCCGACCCGTTCCAGCTGGAGGCGTTCGACGCCCTGGAGTCGGGCTCCTCGCTGCTCGTCTCGGCGCCCACCGGATCGGGCAAGACCTTGGTCGCCGAGTACGCGATCTCCCGGACCCTCGCCCACGGCACCAAGGTCTTCTACACCACGCCGCTCAAGGCGCTGTCCAACCAGAAGTACCGAGACCTGTGCGCCGCCCACGGCGAGGAGCACGTGGGCCTGCTCACCGGCGACACCACCATCCGACCGGGGGCCCCCATCGTGGTGATGACCACCGAGGTCCTGCGCAACATGCTCCTCGCCGCCTCCGATCTGCTCGAGCGCTTGGAGCTGGTCGTGCTGGACGAGGTGCACTACCTGCAGGACCCCTACCGCGGCGGGGTCTGGGAGGAGGTCCTCGTCCTCTCGGCCCCGAGCGTCACCTTCGTGTGCCTCTCGGCCACGCTCTCCAACGCCAACGAGCTCGGCTCGTGGCTCCGCTCCATCCGGGGGCCGGTCGAGGTGGTCGTCGAGGAGCACCGGCCGATCACCCTCCGCCACCACTTCGCCGCCTACCGGCGCTCCGATGACCAGCTCCTCATGGCCCCCCTCCTGGCGCAGGGCGTGGCGTCCGACGAGGCCCAGCGTATCGACCAGGCCGTCCGCCGAGCCGGTCGAAGCGCGATGCCCTCTTCGTTCGCTCCCTCGGGCCGCCGGAGCGGCCCTCGGCTGCCGTTCCGCTCCCCGCGCCGGGTCGAGCTCATCGAGCTCTTGGAGGACGAGGAGCTCCTCCCGGCCATCGTCTTCATCTTCAGCCGGGCGGCCTGCGACGACGCCGTTCGCCAGTGCCTCCGGGAGGGGGTTCGGCTCACCAGCCGCGCCGAGCGGGCCGCCATCCGCGATGTCGCCGAGCGTCACGTCGAGTCGCTCTCCGACGACGACCTCGCGGTTCTCGGCTACCCCGAGTGGCTGGAGGGGCTCGAGTCGGGTCTGGCCGCCCACCATGCCGGCCTAGTGCCGGCCTACCGGGAGACCGTCGAGGAGTGTTTCGCCGGGGGGCTGTTGAAGGTCGTCTTTGCCACCGAGACCCTCTCGCTCGGGATCAACATGCCGGCCCGCACCGTGGTGATCGAGCGGCTCACGAAGTTCGGCGGGGCCGGACGGGCCTCGCTGACCTCGGGCGAGTACGCCCAGCTGACCGGGCGGGCCGGCCGGCGAGGGCATGACGCCGAGGGCCACGCCGTCGTGGTGTTCGCCCCCGAGACCCCCCTCGGCGACGCGGCCCGGCTGGCGCTGGCGCCACTGCCCGACCTGCGCTCCACCTTCCGCCCGACCTACAACCTGGCCGTCAACCTGGTCCGCCGGTTCGAACGGGAGACGGCCCACGAGGTCCTGCGGCGCTCCTTCGCCCAGTGGCAGGCCCACCGGGTCCCGAACCGATCCCGCGAAGCGCTCACCGAGGCGCTCGGGCGGCGTCTCGCGGTCCTCGAAGAGCTCGGGTACGTGCGGGATTGGACGCTCACCGAAGCCGGTCGGCGCCTGGCCAGCGTGTACCACGAGTCGGACCTGCTGGTGGCCGGGGCCCTCGCCGACGATGTGCTGGCCGGGGCCGAGCCCGCCGTCGTGGCTGGGGTGCTCTCGGCCGTCGTCTTCGAGAAGCGACGCGCCCGCAGGGCGTTCGGGCCCCCCCGGACCCGCCGCAGCCAGCCGGGGCGGCCCGGATCCCGACGCTCGGGCGGGGACCGCCTGGGCGAACGGCGGCGGGCCGAGCTCGCCGAACGTCTCAGGCTCCTCGCGGTCCACCACGAGCGGATCCGCGAGCTCGAGGAGGTCCATGTCGTGCCGCGGACGCCCCAGCCCGAGCCCGGCCTGGCCACCGCGGTCGCCGCGTGGGCCCGCGGCGCCTCGTTTCGGGTCACGCTCGAGGTGGCGGCGCGGGACGTCGGCGAGATGGCCCCCGGAGACTTCGTGCGCACCGTGCGCCAGCTGGCCGACCTGGTCCACCAGGTGGCCCTGGTGGCCCCGGACCCGGCGGTGGGGGCCGCGGCGGGCGCCGCCCACGACCTCCTGCTCAGAGACGTGGTGGCAGCAGGGACCATTCCCTCATCCGCCATCGCGGAACAGGTGGCGCCCTAAGGTTTTGACCACATGTTTCCCTATGTCGAGGAGCGCTTCAGCGACGATGAGGTCGCCATCCTGCAGCGCTACTTCACCAACGTCTACGGACCGGTTTTCGCCCTGGTCAACCTGCCCGAGGTGGTGAAGGGGGCCCTCTTCGCCCGCTACTCGCGCTCGGCCAAAAGCCTGCGGCGGCTGTTTCTCGACGAGTTCGTAGTCGACCTGGACGTCTCGGGCGACGCCACCGTGGATGCGACCGTGGGCCTGAAGCGATCCGAGGAGCTCTACGAGCGGGTCTTCTTCGAATACGGGGACGACTCGGTGGCCCAGATCGGCGGCGTGCACCTGGCGTGCGAGCAGGCCTCCAACATCCTGACCAAGGTGCTCGAGTGGGGCCGATTGATGGCCTATCTCGAACAGTCGACCCGCTACATCGGGTACGACACCCGGATGGCCAACGGCCACTACCGCTACCACCGGCCGAGCACGGTCTTGGAGTCGGGCCTCGGAGCCCGCTACGTGGGCGACATGGACCGCATGTTCGACACCTACGGCGAGCTGATGCCGAGACTCCAAACCTGGCTGATGGCCCGCTTCCCCCGTCAGCCCGGCGACTCGGACTTCGTGCACCGCCAGGCGGTCCGGGCCAAGGCCCTCGACGGGCTCCGGGGACTCCTGCCGGCGGCCTCGCTGTCCAACGTGGGCATCTACGGGTCGGGCCAGTCCTACGAGTCGTTGCTCTTGAAGATGCGCTCGCACCCACTCGAGGAGGCCCGCTTCTACGCCGAGCTGATGCTGACCGAGCTGCGCAAGGTGATCCCGTCGTTCCTCCAGCGGGTCGACGTCTCGGAGCGGGGCGGGCGGTGGTCTGCCTACCTCGCCGACACCCGGAGCGAGACCGAGCGAACGCTCGAGCGGCTCTGGCCCGACGCGCTGCCAGGCGCCCCGGCCGAGCGCCTGGGGAGCACCGCCGGCGAGGTCCGGTTGGTCGACTTCGACCCCGAGGGGGAGGACAAGCTCCTCGCGGCCATCTGCTTCGCGTCGTCGACCCTCTCGGAGACCGAGGCGCTGCGCCGGGTGCGGGCGCTTCCGACCGACGAGCGGGTGGCCCTGATCCACGCCTACATCGGTGACCGCAAGAACCGCCGGCACCGCCCCGGCCGGGCGTTCGAGCGGATCGACTACCGCTTCGAGATCGTGGTCGACTACGGCGCGTTCCGGGACCTCCAGCGCCACCGACTGCTCACCATCGAGTGGCAGAAGCTCACCCCCGAGCTCGGCTACACCCTGCCCGACCTCATCGTCGAGGCGGGCGAGGAGCCGGCTTACGTCGAGTCCCTCGAACGGTCCCGGGCCCTCTACGACGCCATGGTCGGCGACTTCCCGATCGAGGCCCCCTACGCCGTCGCCCTCGCCCACCGGGTCCGCTGCGTCATGCAGATGAACGCCCGGGAGGCCATGCACCTGATCGAACTGCGTTCGGGCACCCAGGGACACCCCTCCTACCGGCGGATCGCGCAGCAGATGTACCGCGCCATCGCCGAGCAGGCCGGCCACCGCGCGGTGGCCGGTGCCATGGTCCACGTCGACCACAGCTGGTCCGACCTCGAGCGGCTGGAGGGGGAGCGGCGGGCCGAACGCCGCCGAGCCGAGCGAGAAACCCAGAAATCTTGACAGTTACGTGACCAGGGAGGACGGCCGAACTCCCTGGTCAGTTAGCGTCAAGCGCAGTTGACGGCCCCGCGCCCGATCTGCGTATCGTACGTGCGTCTCAATCTTCCCGGAGGTGCAGGCCGGTCGTCCTGCGCTCCGGTAGGGAAGGCATGGTGCGGCGGCAGGCTCGGGGAGTCGAGTAGAGAACACCACGTCGCTCGGCGGCGTGACGGCACCAAAGACCCCCGGGCCAGCCCCGTATCGGCACCCCCGCCCACGCGCCGCAGACTCGCAGCCCGCTCGCCACCCGATCGCGTCTGCGACGCGACTGAGAACGTCTATGCTCCCGCCGGCGATACCCCGGCTCGAGAGGACATGGTGCCCGAAGACCTCGACGAATCCGCCCCCGAAGACCTCGAGGACCTCGACGACGAGGAAAACCTCGATCTCGACCTGGACGAAGACGACCTGGCCGAGAACGACCTGGGCGAGGACGACGACGACGACGACGGCGATCTCGACCTCGACGAGGACGCGGACGACGAAGACGAGGAGACCACCACCGCCGCACGCAGTGGCGAGGAGTCCGACGAGGACGAGGAGGAGGAGGCCGAGGACGAGGACGTCGAAGCCAGCCTGGACGTGATCTTGAAGGAGCGCTTGGTCGTCGAGGACGAGGTCGAGGACGACGAGTTGACCGACGTCGAGGACCGGACCGAGCAGAGCGAGCGCGTCCTGCCCAAGCAGCCCGACGAGTTCGTCTGCAAGTCTTGCTTCCTGGTGAAGCATGCGAGCCAACTGGCCGACAAGCGGCGGGGACTGTGCCGTGACTGCGTCTGAGCCCGAGCACGCCGGCGAACGACCACTTATCGAAGAGGCGCTCGACCTGCTCGTCTACGCCCCCGTGGGGTTGCTCTCGAGCTCGCTCGAGGACCTCAGCCCGGCCAGCCTGCCCGAGCTGGCCGAGAGAGGCCGAGGTCGGGTCGGCCGGCTCTTGTCCAATGCCCAGGTGGTCGGCCGCCTGACCATCGCCATGGGCCGGCGCACGGTTGAGTCCGAGCTCCGGCGGTGGCGCTTCCGGGCGGAGGACCCGGACACCGGGGCGACACCCGCTCGGCCGCCGGCGGTCCCGGCCCCGGCACCGCCGGCTCCCGCCCGGCGGAGCGGCCCCGCACCCGATCTGGCGATCCCCGACTACGAGGCCCTGTCGGCCTCCCAGGTGGTCCGGCGCCTCGACGGCCTCGGCCCCTCCGAGCTCGAGGCGCTCTACCGCCACGAGGCGGCCACCCGGCGGCGGCGGACGATCCTGCACCGCGTCCAGCAGCTGCTGGGTCGCGAGGGCACCCCCGGGCCGAACCGCCCACTGGCCTAGCGGTCGGTCGGTCGTGGAGGCGGTCCGTCCGGCAACCGAGTCCGACCTCGAGCGTTGTCGTGAGCTGTTGGCCGGCGCCCAGGCGTCGGTGGAGGACGAACGGGGGGCGGCCCTACTCCTGGCCGGCCCGGGAGCGAACCCGGGGGCGCTGCTCGCCCGCTGGCGGGGCGGGCCGGCGTCCCACCTCCTCGTGGGCACCTTCGACGGGGTGGTCGTCGGGCTGGCCGCCGGCACCGTCGGCGGACTCGGTGAGCGGCGGGTCGGCCAGGTGGAGTGCTGCTACGTCGAACCCGGTGCCCGCGCCGTCGGCGTCGGGGGGGCACTCGTCCAAGGGCTCCTCGAGTGGTTCGCCGAGGCAGGCTGCACCGACGTCGACGCGGTTGCGCTCCCCGGCGATCGTTCAAGCAAGCAGCTCTTCGAGACCTCCGGGTTCAAGGCTCGGTTGTTGGTCCTGCACCGCTCACTCGGGTGAGCGGCCGCCGTGGCGGCGGTCGCCGCGGCGGCGGGGGAGGGATGGGCAGGCCGATCAGCTTGGCCAGCTCCGGCACCGAACCGGCCGCCTTGCGGGCGGCCTCCTTGGCCTCGTCGGTTTCGGGGACGCCAGACGGCCGGACGGTCCGTCGCACCGGCGAGTCGAGCACCGCGGCCAACAGGGCAAGCCACAGCTCGCTCGGAGTCTCGGCGGTCATGGCCCCACTGGCCCCCTGGGCCAGCCGGACCGCCAGGTCCGCCGGGCAACGGGTGGCGATCTCGGGCGGACGGGCCGAGACCTGGAGTGCCTCGAGGACCCGGCCGGCTTCGAGGGCGTTCTCGATCCGCTTCTGCCACTCTTCCCGCAGGTGAGTTACCCGTTCGTTCAGACTCTCCGACAACGAGCGGGCGAGGGTGCGCGCCTCGTCGTCGAGCGAGACCGTCCGCGACGACGCCACCACCGCGCGCAGTTCGCGCAGGCGCATGGCCCGCCCGGCATTCTGGGCCGCCGTGGCACGGTCCTTCCACCCGGCGAGGTTCACCACCGGCAGCAGCTCCTCGGCCATCGCCAAGAGAGCGTCGGCCGCCACCGGCGGCTGGCCGGCCGCCTTGGCCGAGGTGTTCTGCTCCTCGATCGCCTGGCGGACAGCAGGGATCCCGCCCCGGAGGAGCTGCTCGGCCACCGGGAGCTGCTCGGGGCGCAGCTTGGCCAGGGCGGCGTTGCGATGGGTGGTCGAGACGGTGGGCCGCTGCTCGCGTCGGCCGGCGCCCGACAAGGCTCGGCCCGCGGCGCTGGTTCCCTGCGCCTCACCCTCTTGGCCCGACACCGGGCGCCGACGCCCCTCGTCCCTCCGGCGTTCAGCGCCCTCGCTCTCGGGCCGGCCTCCTCGCCGGTCACGCTGTGGGCGGCCGTCTCGCCGAGCGCGGCGATCCCGGTCGCCGCCCCGGCCCTCGCGCTCGGGCCGCTCGCGCAGCAGCCTCGAGCCCCGGGCCAGCGAGAGAACCACCCCCGGATCGGACCGGGGAGCGCCCAGGACCTCGATCCGCTGGGCCGACTCGGTCGGGCTGCGGAGGGGCTTGGGGGTGGCGAACGAAACGATCTCGACCCCTTCGAGGCCGGACTCGATCTCGGCCCGCATGACGTCGCCGACCCGACCCCCGGGGGGCACGAGGTCCCGCGACACCGTGCCCCGGGGCTGCCGGGCACCGGCAGCACGCCAGGTCCACGAGCCCTCCGGGCTCTGGCTGGTCAGCTCGATGTCTGTGTAACGAGACATGCGATCGACCACGCTACCGCGCCGGCCAGGCAAGCAGAAGTGGCCCGGAAAGCGGGGGCGGGGACCGCAGGCCCTCGCGGTCGCGTAGCATGGGATCGACGTCGACCGGCCGGCGTGCGGTCGATGTGGTGCGGCGGGAATCTGGGTGCAGGAGGACCGCTCATGAGTGAGCGTTTCGGCCAGTCGGCCGAGCGCGCCGGACAACCCAGCGCCGCCGAGGCGCGCCAGTCGGGTCCGCCCGACCAGGTGCCCCAACACCCCTTCAGCTGGGCGGTCCCGCCCGGGGGGCCCTCCGAGCGGGCCGCGTTTCCGGCTGACCCCGCACCCGTGGACCCTTCCGCGTGGGCGGGGACGACGGCCGAGGAGCGACCGTGGGCACCGCCCGTCACCGTGTCCGGGAGGGGTGGCGGTGCCGGGGCGGCCCCGCCGGGCCCGAGGATGGTCCGGGGGAGGGGTTGGCTCCCGGTCGCGGTGGTCGCCGCCCTGATCGGGGCCGGCGTTGGCGGGGGGATCGCCGCGATCACCAAGGGCGGCACGACCAATCCCGGGGTCACGACGATCAAGGAGGGCTCCTCCGCGCCGGGCCCGGCCATCGCCGGCGGCGCCGACATCCCCCAGCTGGTCGACCGGGTGCTCCCGGCCGTGGTGTCGATCGACGTGAAGGCTGCGGGCCAAGAAGACCAGGGGACGGGCATGATCATCTCGCCCAACGGGATGGTGGTGACGAACTTCCACGTGGTCGCCCTGGCGGCCGAGGCCGGGGCGACCCTGACCGTCACCGAGTCCGGTTCGACCAACCCCATCAGGGCCAAGCTCCTCGGCGCGGACCAGACCGACGATGTCGCCCTGATCCAGATCGAGGGAGCCGCCAACCTAAAGACGGTCACCTTCGGTGACTCGACCAAGGCCGTCGTAGGGGACGCCGTGGTGGCGATCGGCAACGCGCTCGGCCTCTCCCAGGGGTCCCCGACCGTGACCTCGGGCATCGTGTCGGCGATCGGGCGGACCGTCACGGTGAGCGGGAGCTCGAGTGGACCCGAAACGCTCTCGGACCTCATCCAGACCGATGCCGCGATCAACTCGGGGAACTCCGGGGGACCGCTCATCGACTCGGCCGGCCAGGTGATTGGGATGAACACCGCCGTCGCCGGCACGACCAGCGCCGGCACCAACGCCCAGAACATCGGCTTCGCCATCCCCTCGGCCGAGATCGAGACGCTGCTGCCCGAGCTCGAGAGCGGGGCCACCCAGGTCACCACTCCCGGCTACCTGGGGGTCGACATCGCCACGCTCACGCCGCAGCTACGGGCCGAGTACGGCTTCACCCCGAACCAGGGCGCCATCGTCCTCGACGTGGTTCCCGGCGGCCCGGCCGCTTCGGCCGGGTTGGCCCAGGACGACGTCATCGTGGCCATCGACGACAAGCCGATCACGTCGTACCCGCAGCTCCAGCAGGTGATCACGTCCCACCAGGCTGGCCAGCGCGTCACCGTCACCTACTACCGGGGCGCCGCCAAGCACACAACCTCGGTCACCCTCATCTCCTTGTCCGCCCTGCAGAACCTGGAGAACCAGGCCGGGGGGCTCAACCTCCCCTGAGCAGCCGGGGCTCGGGCGCCGGCCGGCCTGGGGACCGATGCCGCGAACGTCAGGTTCCGAGCTGCCGGTCGCTCGTCGTGTCAGAGGCTTCGAGCTGATCGAGACGGGCCCGGAGTGCGGCCAGTGAGTCCTGGCGGAGCCTGAAGACCCGCGCCCGGGCGTCCGCGGACGGTCGCTCGTCGATGACCAGGCCGGCCTCGAGGAGCATCCGCAGGTGCTTGCTCATCGTTGGGGCCGTGACCCGCAGCACCGCCGCCAGCTCACCAGCCCGACGCGGGGCCGCGCTGAGCAGCACCACGGTCCGCCACCGGGTCGGTTCGGCGAGCGCCTGGAGCATCGTGACGACGTCTGCAGTCCCCGAGACCCGCATCACGGCAATTATTACCATAATCGGCAACTATTTCAAAGACTGGCAAAGACCTCGCGAACGTGGCGTTCCCGGTCGAAGCAGGCCGCGCGCGTCGCAGACCCCGCCGCGACCGACCGGGGGCCCCGGCTCGCGAACGAGCACGACCTCGGTGTCGCCGCCTCAGTCCCACAACGGGCCGCCCGGGGGAGACCTCCAAGAGAGGGATAGGGCCCGCCCGCAGAACGCGTCGGCCCGCGCTGCCACGGCCAGCATGTCGGGGTCGAAGCCAACCGTGACGATCGTGGGGGCACTCCCGCGGTCGGTGGCCGGGTCCAGGGGACGGCCGCTTGTTGTGGTCGCCCGCCCGGTGCTCGGCGGTCGCGGTCCGAGGGCCACGGGCCGGAGCCTCCTTCGCCGACGACCGAACCGCCTTGCCGACAAGCGGTACCGATCGCGAGATTTGGGGGACAAAGACCCGGCAGGAAGAGGGGACCATGGACCCACAGACCGAGGAGCTCTTCGGGCGGATCGAACGTCGCAACCCGGGCCAACCGGCCTTCCTCCAAGCAGTCAAGGAGGTCCTCTCGAGCCTCGGACCGGTGCTCGAACGCTATCCCCACTACGCCGACGACCGGATCATCGAGCGCCTGACCGAACCCGATCGGATCATCGTCTTCCGGGTCGAGTGGCTCGATGACACCGGTCGGGTGCGGCTCAACCGGGGCTACCGGGTGCAGATGAGTAGTGCCATCGGGCCCTACAAGGGGGGCCTGCGCTTCCACCCGTCGGTCGACCTCGACGTCTTGAAGTTCTTGGCTCTCGAGCAGGTGCTCAAGTGCGCGCTCACCACGTTGCCGATGGGTGGGGCCAAGGGCGGGTCGGACTTCGACCCCAAGGGTCGAAGCGACTCAGAGGTCCGCCGATTCTGCCAGTCCTTCATGACCGAGCTCTTCCGGCACATCGGGCAGTTCACCGACGTGCCTGCGGGTGACATCGGGGTCGGCCTCCGTGAGATCGGCTACCTCTTCGGCCAGTACAAGCGGATCACGAACGAGTTCTCGGGGGTGCTCACCGGCAAGGGCGTCGAGTGGGGTGGTTCCTATGTCCGGCCGGAGGCCACCGGCTACGGGCTCGTCTACTTCGCCGAACAGATGCTGGCGACCGCCGGCGAGATGCTGGCCGACAAGCGGTGTCTCGTCTCGGGAGCTGGCAACGTCGCGCAGTTCACGGCGCACAAGCTGATCGAGGTGGGCGCGAAGGTCCTCACCATGTCGGACTCTGACGGATTCATCCACGACCCCGAGGGTATCGACGCCGAGAAATTGGCCTGGGTCTTTCAGCTGAAGAACGAGCGCAGGGGCCGAATCTCCGAGTACGCCGAGCGCTTCTCGGGCGCGACCTACATCCCCGCGACTGCTTCTGGACCCACCGTCTGGAGCGTTCCGGCCGACTGCGCGTTCCCCTGCGCCACACAGAACGAGCTGAAGGAGGCCGACGCCGCCCAGCTGCTGGCGAACAGCGTCACGCTGGTGGCCGAAGGGGCGAACATGCCCACTGCGCCCCGGGGGGTGGCGAGGTTCCTCGAGGCGGGGATCCTCTACGGGCCGAGCAAGGCGGCCAACGCCGGGGGAGTGGCCGTGTCGGGCCTGGAGATGAGTCAGGACGCCGACCACCTGTCATGGAGCCCCGAAGAGGTCGACCGACGGCTGCGCCTGGTCATGGGCACCATCCATGCCAACGTGCGCCAGGTCGCCGCCGAGTACGGGCACCCCGGGGACTACGTCGTGGGGGCCAACATCGCGGGGTTCGTCAAGGTCGCAGACGCAATGATCGCCGAAGGGGTCGCGTGACCCGCCACGACCACGGGCGGCCGACCGCCGCTCAGCTTGATCGCGGCCGCCAGTTCGGCCGTCACGTCCGACCCCACGGCCACGGGGCCGCCGAACACCGTGCCCAGCGTGATCCCACCCGGGACGGCCTGCCCCTAAGAGTCGACCGCCGGGGAAAGAGGGCCCGACTCTCGGCTCACTTTTCGTTCTCCTCTTCTCACCGGAATGTGCTCGGAACGTCGACTTGACGGATATGGCTCCCGTCCTTCGCCCAGATCTCAACCACCCGCACCGTTCCGCGACCGGAACCTGGAACCCCGAAAGGGACGGTCACCTGGAATGTTCCCCAGGTGCCAGTGCCGGCGGTCACGGTGTGGGTGACCAAGTGCCAACCGGCGTCGAGGAGCTGCAACTGGAGCGCGGCCTCGAACGTGTTCCCAGGCCAGAACCCCGCAGCGGGCTTCGCGATCTGACCTGCGGGCGCCCGGCTGGGACGCCCCCGTCGCCCACGTCGGCCCCAAGTGCCACTTGGCGGCGCCACCAGTAACCAACGACGCATCAAGCGTCCACCTTTGGCCGCGCTCACCTCGATGCTGACGAAGACGAAGAGGCCGTGAGTTCGGGTCCCCTTTGGGTCATTTGCGGACGAGCATTACTTCCGTATCACCCGGCCAGTCCCAAAAAACCCCTTCAGGGGATCGCTCCCGCAACAGCTCCCGCGCCTCTTCGGCGAAGTCCTCCAAACGGTCGCCGAACAGGTGCGGCGCGGCGAAAGACATCGAGAAGTAGTTGGACAACACGCCCTCAATATCCTCCAGGTGGTTTGAAATGCCGGGGGAGAAGATCACCCGCGGCGCGCCGAACCGGGTGCTGGCAAGGGCGTCTCGGAGGCTGAGGGCCTGAACCGGCGCAACGCCCTGGCCCGCTCGTCGCGTTGATCCGAGATAGCTCTGCACGAGCTCTCTGATCTCGTCGTGGGGAATCCGCGGCGGCCCGGGACTCGGCGGCTGGGCGCGCCCCTCGGCACGATGCCCGATGAGCGCCAGGGCGCCGCCCGGCTCCACCATGTCGTACACCGCCTCGGCCACCGCAATCTCGTCGGTCCAGTAGAACGACTGGCCGAACGCAACCAGCCGGTAGGGCCCCGGCGCCGCCCCGGGAAGCTCCTCGGCCCGGGCCAGAACCCAGCTGATGCTCGCCACCTCCTGCTCCTCCGCAGCCCGCCGACCCTCCGCGATCATCGCCGGATCCGGGTCCAAGCCGACGGAGGCCTCGAACAGGTGGGCCAGCCGTACGGTGAGGATCCCCGGACCGCACCCGACGTCCAGAAACCTTCCGCAGCCATCCAGGCCGAGTTCCTCAACCAAAAGAGCCTCAAGCCCGGGCGAGTAGGGCGGCCTCCCGTACCGGTAGTGGACAGCCGCACCGCCGTAGAACGTCGGGTCGTATCGCACCAAAGAAACCTCCGAATCAACCTCCACGCCGGCGATCCCGGCCCGGACCTGCGGCGCCCTCTACGGATTGCCGGGCGAACCGCACGGCACACACGGCCCGTTCCTGTCTCGCTTCACAGGTCGTCGACACCACGACCCGGGTCCGATCGATACGTTTCGCCGATCGTTCCACCGGACCCTCCCAGAAGCCGACACCAGGGGCTACCTGATCATGTCATCACGAGACTGTTACCGCCGGGTCCACCACCACCGCCGCCGATAATGCACATTATGTAAAGTCAGTTCAAAGGCAGCTCGAGAGAGATCAGAGGACCGGCTGCTGCTTCGCTCTCCTCGAGTCTCCTCTTGGCGGAGCAGAAGCGGGGTCGGATTCTCCCAGGCAGGAGTCGAGTCGGAAATTTCGCCTTGCCGCGGAGGGCAGAGGTATCGGGCAATCTTCGCCGGTGCCCGTCCGGCCTTGAAGCCGCCAATTCGCCCATGGAACGGTCCGCAAAGTGTCCGGTGAGTCGGTGGCTGGCGCCACTGGCATGTGCATCGCCCACGCGACGGAGTCGGCGCTGTAGGTCGAAAATCGCTTTGGCGCCCCTTCCTTTTTCGGGACTCCTCGGGTTTCCGTGGGTGGTCTGACGTAGGAGGCGGGCGTCAAGGGCGGCCGGAGGCCGACGCAGTGGACCCTTGACGCTTGCCGCCAGAGGGGTTCGCCAGCCACCATGAAGTGAGCCCCGGCTCTGCCGGGG
>DAHUZS010000042.1 GCA_027315045.1 Acidimicrobiaceae bacterium | reverse complement strand
GTGGTCCGCTGGCCATCGCCAACAGCACGCTGCAGGCGGCGCTGAACGCGATCGCCCAGGGGTAGTTCCCAGCTGACGCCTTCGGACGCCAGCAGCAGGCAGTCATGCGAGAGGAGGGGCCTTCAGGGCCCCTCCTCTCGCGCCTGCCAAAGTCTCGACCACCAGATCGGCGGGTGACCGGCGCGGCGCCCCCACCATCGTGGCCGTGACGAAGCGCAGCGACGCCCCCGATGTCGTATGCGAGGGGCTTCGTCGTGAGCTCCCGTCGTCGAGCCGGCGTCTGCGATTGACGGCGAGCCCGGGCGAGCAGCGGCGCTCCCCTTGGCGCTGAAACGCGGCTCGGGGTCGCGGGTGAGGTTGCCGGCCAGCGTCCGGTAGCGGATCTTGGCCGGCGTCTCAGTGGTGGTGGTCATGGCTGTTCCTGGCCCGGGACTTTCGGGCCGGGGCGTCCCGGCCTTGCTGCGGCGCACGATCTCGATCTCGGCCGGGTCGGTGGCGTGTGGCACCGGCAGGTGTCGTCAGGGCACGCCACCTTTTCGAGGTGCCAACGCGAGTCGGGGTCCTCGGCGCGGACGAAGCCACCCCTGTCCCCACCCCGCCCGGCTCCCCTCGACCTTCCGGACCGAAAGACGACGTGACAGATGGACCCTGTCGATGATGGTCATGCTGCCTTGGTTCTCCGGTAGTTGTCGAAGACCTGCTTCTTGGAAAGGGACCGGGGAGCGGTCGGCGAGCTGTCCGGCGCAAAGTCCCCCGTCTCGCCACGGGCAGGGACGTAGACCTGCGCCCCGCAGGCGCCACAGCGGGTGGACGACGACGCGGCGAAGCTCTCCCCCGAGGCGCGGCAGGCCGGGCAGGTGAGCAGCCCCATAGGACCCATCTTTCTCGGTCAGCCTTGCTTAGTGGTGAGCCTGGCCCAGCGCCACGGGGCACACCGGCATCGGTGTTCACCGGCCGTGTCTCTTGAAGCCAAGCGGCGTGAGCGGGCAACTGCAACCGAACCTCTCATCGGCACCCCGCGACGTCCTGGTCGGTCTTACTACGGCGGCGGCGGTGCTACGCCGCCGTAGGCGACATTGAAGCTGTTCCCATTGAGACTGGAGGGGGTCGAGACCTGACTTCCTGACTGGAGCATCGCGATATTGAACAGCCCACTCTCGGGGCCGGTGAACCCAAGCCCTGAAAACGTCACTGGTGGGCTGTATGGGGCGAGCGTGTAGTACTGCGTTGTATCGATTCCGAGCACGGTAGGGGCCTCCACGATCCACTCGGCGGATGAGCCGAAAAAGGTGTAGGGCTGATCGGTGGTGAAGCTCTCCCCGTTGGTGTCGTCGGTGAGGGTGATCTCCCAATCGCTCCCACTGATCTGTCCGATCGTCACGGTGACCTGGTCACCTGGTGCAATCTGCACGGTGGTGATCGTCACCCCACTTGTGAGGTGTTGTGGTGGTGTGAGGACATACCACCAGGCGTAGTAGTCCGCCAGGCTCGGGTTGGTTGGATCGACCCTCTCCTCGATCCCCGCCTGGATCACCGAGTCGCTCTCGAAGCCGCCGATCCCGACCCACACGTCGGTTCTATCGGCAACTTGGGCACTCGTGGTGACGTAGGGAACCGTGAAGTTCCCCGTCACGGAGGTGAACGGGCCGCCCAGCGCGGCGTACCCTGACCAGTTTGCTACCCCGACCGAAACTGGTCCCATCACCGCGATCGAGAGCGCCTGGTCGGCGCGCTGTGGGCTGGGCGTCGTCGAGTCGGTGAGCGCGACGCTGAAGCTGAAAGTGCCCTGGGCACTCGGGGTCCCAGAGATCACCCCACCTGGTGTGAGGCTGAGCCCTGGCGGCAACGAGCCCGAGCCGATCGACCAGGTATAGGGCGGCGTTCCCCCCGCTGCCGTCAAGGTGGCCGAATAGGGAGTCCCGACGGTGCCCGCCATCAAGGTGGTCCTCGTCACACTCGGCGAAGACGGCGCCGGCGTCGAACCGGCTGCGGCGGCAGCCAGCTCTGCTGCGACATCGCTTCCGACCGCGAGCGGCCCGCCGAAGAGATAGCCCTGGAAGGACGCGGCAGATGTGAGGTAGCTGGACGTGGCCGAGGGAAGCGCACCAGAGGGTGGGACCAGCAGCATCGGTCCTTGGGTCTCGGGTTCACCCATGAACACCCCGCCCGAGAGGGCGTCTGGGAAGTCGGTTCCGGTCGCGGCCCCAAAGACCCCAATCGACGGGAAGAAGCGGGCCGCCACCGCGGCCGAGGTCTGGTACAGGTCCTGGCCGTACACCGGGGTCGCCCCCGGGTCCGCCCCGTAGGCGGCCAGCGGTCCCCCGACGGCATAGCGGGTGGTGGGCGGGTAGGTGGCCAGGTATTGGGCAGTCTCTGGGGCCTGGGTCGGGCCGTCGGTGAGCAAGATGGCCCCGCCGGTGGCGATGGCGGCCGGGACCGCCGAGAGGGCGTCTTGGAAGCTGGTCCCGGTGGCCTCGAAGACGGTCTTGGGGCCGCCCATGTACTCGGCGATGTCGACCGCGGTGGCGTACTCGTTGGAGCCGGCGATCCGCTGGGTGAGATAGCCGAGTCCCTGGAGCGTGGCGTCGATGTTCGGGCTCAGAGCCAGGTTGCCGCCCAGGATGTAGACGGTCTCACCCACCGGGAGCACCCGCTCGATCTCTTGGAGCACCCGAGGGTCGATGGTCGAGCTCTGATCAGCCCCTGGGGTGATGAGCAGCGGCCCGCGCACCTGGGCGGCGAGCGGCCCTCCAGCCAAGGCATCGGAGAAGTGGTCACTGCGGGCGAGGACGACCGCATCGGCCGAGTCGGCGGCCGGAAACTCAGCCTGAGAAACGGCGATCGAGGTCCCGATGGCGTCCTGGCCGTAGATCCGGGTGACCGGGACGCTGGCCGCTGCCGCCGGACCGGGCCCGAGGACAAGGCTGCCGGCACAAAGGACGAGGGCACCCAGGCCAAGAGCCGCCCGGCGCAGCCGCCGGTTCCCCTCCATCGCGGCTCAGTGTAGGCACGGGGCGATCTTCGAGGCTCTCTCTATCGGCGGTGATGAGCGGGCGCTCCAAGTTACAGGGGAGGAGTCAGGGTCATCACGGCGGCTGCGCCCAGCCTCGGCGTCAGGCGGCGTTGGTCCGGTATCCCCCTTCACTGGGACCGGCCGGCCAAGGACGGCTCGCTCCGTCGGAGCTACCGGGCCGACGCCTTCCTCTTCGAGGCTGACCCCGACCCGATTGCCTTTAGCCCCAGAAGATGCCGGTGGGATGGGCGTCGATCGGCGACGGAACGGGGGTCGGGGTCGAAGTGAAGGAGATGGCGGGGGTGGCCGGGAGCTCTCCAGCTGCGAGCACGCACGCCCCGGGGGTCGAACAGGCCACCTCGGTGCCGCGCCGGCTTCGCCCTCCCCCGGCGGGCCTGGTCGTCGGCGCCGACCCCGGTGCCCACGACTTCGACCGACTGGCCACCAGCCAGGCCGGTCGCCGGGGCGATCCTGATAGCTACCGCCGGGCCCGCTTCGGGCCTCGCTAACCGCGCTCGGACCAACGGGCTGGGCCGACTCCGGCAAACGAGCCTCCGACCAGGGCGACTGACCAGGAGACCGCTGCCGCCAACAGGGCGGCGGCGGCGCGGCGCAGGAACCCTCGCTGCCGGCTCGCGTCCCAGGCCCGACCGGAAAGCTCCGAGAAGCCGCTGCGGGAATCCACCTCGGGTACCACGGCGAAGCTGCAGGTACGGCGGGAAGGGCTCCCGGCCCTCCGGTGCCGGCGACGGGACGTTCGACTCTGTCGACCGAGGGCCAGGGCGTCAAGACTGCTCGGCATGGGCGCCTCGCTGCCCGAGCCGGGGTCCGTGACTCCGTGGTCTGGTCGGCTGGCCGGCGCCCCGATCTCCTGGGGCGTCTGCGAGGTCCCCGATTGGGGACGCATCCTCGCCCCCGACCGGGTGCTGGCCGAGATGGCGTCGCTGGGTCTGCGGGCGACCGAGCTCGGTCCGGTCGGGTACCTCGGCGTCGATCCGGGGAACGTCCGCCGACTGCTGTCGACACACGGCCTGCGCGCCGTGGGCGGCTTCGTCCCCCTCGTCCTCCACGACCCGGCGCAGCGGGACCGGACCCGCACCGAGGCCGAGGGCGTGGCTCGGATGTTGGAGGGGACCGGCGCCGATGTCTTCGTGACGGCGGCGGTCGCAGATGACCGCTGGGGTCCGCCGGTGGCCCTGGACACCTCGGGGTGGGACCACCTCCTGGCACAGCTGGCCGAGCTCGACCAGCTGTGCGCGGCCCATGGGCTCCGTCAGGTGCTCCATCCCCATGTCGGCACCCAGGTCGAGACGGCACAGGACGTGGAGCGGGTCCTCGCGGCGAGCCCGGTGTCCTGGTGCCTTGACACCGGGCATCTCGCGGTCGCCGGGGTCGACGTCGTGGAATTCGCTGAGCGTCATGCAGCGCGGGTCGGCCATGTCCATCTGAAGGATGTCCGGAGGGCCGTCGCGGGACCGGTCCGGGTGGGTGAGCGCACCCTCGCTCAGGGCACGAAGGACGGGCTGTTCTGCGCCCTCGGCCGGGGCGACGTGCCGGTCGCCACCGTCGTGGAGCGTCTCGAGGTGGCCGGCTACGACGGCTGGTACGTGCTCGAACAGGACATCGCCATCGATCGGGGCGCGGACCTTGAGTCGGTGCACCCGGCCGACGAGGTGGCCGTGAGCATCGCCTACCTCAAGGCGCGGGGTCTCGTCCTGGCCCCCGGGGTCGCCGGCGGACCCATCGGGCCCGAGCGCCGGCGAAGCGCCCCGGAGACGGGGAGGCCGACGGTCCACGACCGCCCGGGATCCCGGTGAGCGAGGTCGTCCGCCCCCACTGGCCGGCCGGCTCGCTCCGCCGCGGCTCCTCCTCGGTCGCGCTCGCCCCGGGGATGGCCGGCCTGGCCTTCGTCGGGCTCGAAGTTACCGAGATCGGCGCTGGCCACCACCTCGACGTGGCCACCGCGGACACCGAGGTGGCGGTGGTGCCCCTGTCCGGATCGCTCGAGGTCCACCTGGAGGTGGCCACCCTGCGCCTCCGGGGCCGGGCCAGCGTCTTTTCCAACGTGACCGACTGGGCCTACCTGCCCGTCGACACCCGGGCCACGCTGAGCTCCGAGCGCGGCTGCACGGTCGCCCTCGCCGCTGCGAGGGCCGAGCGTCGGTTCGCCCCGGTGCGGGTGGACGCCGCCGACGTGCCGGTCGAGGTCCGCGGGGCCGGACCGGCGACGAGACAGGTGACCAACTTCATGACCCCCGAGGCGTTCCCCGGCGCCGATCGTCTCATGTGCGTCGAGGTGCTGACCCCCGAGGGCAACTGGTCGTCCTATCCGCCGCACCGCCATGACGACGCACCGGAGTGCCCGGTCGACAACGAGGAGCTCTACTACTTCCGTGTCGGTCGGCTGGGGACCGACCATCCCGACCCAGGGGGCATCGCCGCCCAGCGGCTCTACACCCCCGACCGGTCGATCAACGTGTGCGCGGTAGTCGGGGACGGCGACGTCTTCTGCATCCGACGCGGCTATCACGGCCCGTCGATGGCCGCCCCCGGCTACCCGCTCTACTACCTGAACGTCCTGGCCGGCCCGGGCCCCGGACGGAGCATGGCCTTCTGCGACGACCCGGCCCATGCCTGGGTCCGGGCATCGTGGCGGTCGATGGCGCCGGACCCGCGATGTCCGATGACCGGGCCCGAGGTCGCTTCGCCGTGAACCGGTCGACGCGATCCATGACCGTCGCCCAAGCCATCGTGGCCTGGTTGATCGCCCAGCGGACGGTGGTGGACGGTGCCGAGGTGCCCCTCTTCCCAGGCGTGTTCGCCATCTTCGGGCACGGCAACGTCACCTGCTTGGGTCAGGCGCTCTCGGAGGCCGGCCCCAGCCTCCCCACCTGGCGGGGCCAAAACGAACAGGGCATGGCGCTCGCCGCCGTGGCGTTCGCCAAGGCGGCCCGGCGACGCCAGATCATGGTGGCCACCTCGTCGATCGGGCCCGGCGCCCTCAACATGGTGACTGCGGCCGGGGTCGCCATGGCCGACCGGCTCCCCGTCCTGATGCTCCCGGCCGACAGCTTCGCCTCCCGAATCCCCGACCCGGTGCTCCAGCAGGTGGAGCACCCGGGAGCCCCCTCGACCACCGCCAACGACGCGTTCCGGGCCGTCGCCCGCTACTGGGACCGGATCATGCGACCCGAGCAGCTGGTGCGCTCCCTCCCGGCCGCGCTGGGGGTCCTGCTCGACCCGGGCGGCTGCGGCCCAGCGGTGCTGGCCCTCCCCCAGGACGTCCAGGCGCAGGCGTGGGCGTTCCCCGAGGAGCTCTTCGAGCGTCGGGTCCACACGATCGCGAGACCACGCCCCGACGAAGACGAAGTCCGCAGGGCGGTTGGCGTCCTGGCCGCCGCCGAACGGCCGCTGGTCGTGGCCGGTGGCGGCGTCCGCTACTCGCTCGCCGAGGCGGAGCTGGCCGACTTCGCGCACCGCCACCATCTCCCGGTCGCCGAGACCATGGCCGGACGGGGGACCCTTCGGGCGGACGATCCCGCCTGGATCGGGCCGCTCGGGGTGACCGGCTGGCCGACGACGAACCGGCTGGTGCGAAAGGCCGATGTCGTGCTCGCGGCGGGGACCCGGCTCGGCGACTTCACCACGGCCTCCTGGACGCTGTTCGCCCCGGGCGCGCGGATCGTCGGCGCCAACGCGGCCCGGTTCGACGCCGAGAAGCACTCGCTCATCCCAGTGGTCGGCGATGCCCGGGCCGGCCTGGCCGCCCTCGACGCCGACGATACCCGCTGGACCGCCCCGCCGGCCTGGGCCGAGCGCTGCTCGACGGCGTCCCGAGAGGGCCGGGCGACGGTCGAACGCGCCATCGCGCCGGCCCCTGGGCGTCCGACCTACGCCCAGGTGGTCGGGGCAGTGTGGCGGGTGGCCAGCGACGAGGACTACGTCCTCACCGCCGCCGGGGGGCTCCCCGGTGAGCTCAACGCGAACTGGTTGATCAAGGCACCGAACACCTTCGACTGCGAGTACGGGTTCTCCTGCATGGGCTACGAGATCGCCGGCGGATGGGGCGCGGCGATGGCCAGGGGCTCGGGCGAGGTCTATGTCCTCGTGGGGGACGGGTCGTACCTCATGGCCAACTCCGAGCTCTACAGCTCGCTGCTCTCGGGTCACAAGATCACCGTGGTGGTGTGCGACAACGGGGGGTTCGCCGTCATCGAGCGGTTGGCTCTCGAGCAGGGCGCGATGGGCTTCAACAACATGTTCTCGTCGATCGCCCCCGGCCGGCCCACGGTCGACTTCGTCGCCCACGCCGCCGCCCTCGGTGCCCACGCCGTCGGGGTCTCGAGCATCGTCGAACTGGAGGTGGCCCTCGATCGGGCCCGGGGGGTCGAGACGAGCGCGGTCATCGTGATCCGGACCGACCCCGACGCCTGGTCCAAGAGCGACGCCTTCTGGGAAGTGGGGGTGTCCGAGACGAGCGGGCGGGCCGAGGTGCGCGCGGCGCGGGCCCGCATGGACGCTGGGAAGGCCGACCAGTGGGTGGGCTCGTGACGCCCCGCCCGGTGAGCGTCGGGGTGGTCGGTGTCGGACGCATGGGTCGGCTCCACGCCGGTCTGCTCGCCCACGACCTCCCCGGGGCGCGACTGGCTGGTGTCGCCGACGCCGACCCGGTCGCGGCGTCCGAGGTCGCGACGGCGCTCGGAACCCGGGCCGCCGGGACCGAGGACCTACTCGAGGATCCGACGATCGACGTCGTCGCCGTCTGCTCGCCGACCGACACCCACGTCGAGCTGATCGTCGAAGCAGCCCGGGCCGGCAAGGCCGTCTTCTGCGAGAAGCCGATCTCACTCGATCTGGAGCATGCCGTTGGAGCCCTGGAGGCCGTCGATCGCGCCGGCGTGCCGCTCATGATCGGCTTCAACCGGCGCTTCGACCCGGCCCACGAGGAGGTACACCGTGCGGTGGTCGAGGGGCGGGTGGGCGTCCTTCACCTGGTGCGCATCTCGAGCCGGGACCCGTCGCCGCCGCCGCCGAACTACGTGGCCGAGTCGGGGGGGATCTTCCTCGACATGACCATCCACGACTTCGACATCGCCCGACACCTGACCGCCAGCGAGATCGTCGACGTTTACGCGCGCGGTGGCGTTCGGGTCGCGCCGTGGCTGGCCGACTACGGCGACATCGACACGGCGGTGGTCCTGTTGCGCCACAAGGACGGCTGTCTGAGCGTCATCGACAACAGCAGGCAGGCGGTCTACGGCTTCGACCAACGGGTCGAGGTCTTCGGCTCGGCGGGGATGGCCCGGGTCGAGAACCCCCTCATGTCGCCGACCGTGCTCCAGGACGCCTCAGGCGCCTCGCTCCCCCGGCTGCACCGCTTCTTCCTCGACCGCTACGCCGAGTCCTTCGTCCGCGAGTGGCAAGCGTTCTTGGACGCGCTGGCCACCGGGGCTCCGTCACCGGTCTCTGGGGCCGACGGGCTCGCCCCGCTTCTGGCCGGCCTGGCCGCACGGCGCTCGCTGGCCGAGAACCGCCCGGTGCCGGTCGAGGAGATCCGTGCCGTCGCCTCCCCTCCCTCCAGCTGAAAAAGCCGCGTTCAGGGCGCGAGGAACTCGATGAGGAGGCGGTTCACCTGCTCGGGGGCCTCCAGCTGCAGCCAATGGCCCGGCCCCTCGAGGCGCTCGTAGCGCCAGCTACCGGCGACATGTGCGATGGAACGGGTCATCTGGCCCTCGGTGAGGGCGAAGTCACCGCTCCCCCAGACGCCCATGGTCGGTGCCTGGACCGGTGGCAGCTCCAGAGGCGGATCGAGGTAAGAGGAGGCCGGCACATTGGCCCGGTACCAGTTGAGCGCGGGGGTGAGCGAGTGGTTGGCCTCCAGCTCGGCGATGACGGCGTCGGCGTCAGGATGCCCGCTCCACGCTCGAAACCCCGACCAATCGTCATCGGAGAGCCAGCGCTCGGCGATGCCCTCGAACTGGAAGAGCAGCATGTACCACGACTTGGCGTGCTGCTCGAAGCCCTCCGAACGGAACGTCGCGGGGTGCCCGACCGAGAGCACGACGAGGTGGTCGACCAACGCCGGAGCCGCGGTGGCGAGTCCCCAGGCCACTGCGGCTCCCCAGTCGTGCCCCACCACGTGGGTCCGCTCGACGCCGGCGTCGGCCAAGACCGCACCTACGTCGCCGACCAGATTGAGGAGGCCATAGGCCTCGACCTCCGTCGGCTTGTCCGACGAGCCGTATCCCCGCTGGTCCACGGTGATCACCGAGAAGCCGGCCCGAACGAACGCGTCGACCTGGTGCCGCCACAGCCTGGCGGTGTCGGGGAAACCGTGGAGCAGCACCACCGGGGTGCCCTCCCCGGTGATCTCGTAGTGGAGCCCGATCCCGCCGTTGTCCGCCCGCATGCTCCTCCGATCCTCCCTCGACTCTCCGTCGACCGAGGTCCTCGGTGAAGTCGAGGCCTCCTATCGGTGCGGGGCCAAGGATACGAGGATCCTTCCCCGCGTCGCCCGGGCCCCCTGACGCGGCGAAGCCGGCCCGTGTGGACCGGCTCCCCGAACTGCGTCTCACGACGCTATGCAGTTGTCACCCCGGGCGCTCGGTCATTCCTCGCCGCTTGATGTTGGGGCCGCGTTGCCCAGCGCGCTCGGTTGGAAACGCTCCCGCTCACGGCCGATCGACAGACGGCCGGCTCGGCCGGCGCTCGGTGCAAACGCCCCGCCAGCTCACCCGGCGGGGCAAAGACTCCCGGGCGGAGCACACCCCTCGCTCGAGCTCGTCGATGTCATCGCAAGCTCCCTTCGTCCGAGGGTCGAGCCGTCTCGGTTCGCCCTCGTTGCCATTGTCCCTCCGCCCCGTCGATTTGTGAAGAGGTGGGAGGGGAAAGCCCGATGACCAGCGACGCTCAACCGGCCGGCGCCGCCAATCGGGCCGCGAGGGCGCCAAAAGCCCGCCCGCGGTGGCTCACGGTGTGCTTCTCGGCCGTTGACATCTCGGCGAAGGTCCGGCCGTCCCCCTCGTCGGGGACGAAGACCGGGTCGTAGCCGAACCCCCCGAGGCCCCGGGGCCACAGGGAGATCTCGCCCTCGACGACCCCGGTCTCCCACAGCTCGGAGTGGTCCGGGAATGACACGAAGGCGATGGCCACGAACTTGGCCCGGCGCCTGCCGTCGGGGACTCGGTCCAGTTCGTCGAGCAGTTTGGCGACGTTGTCGGCGTAGCTGGCCCCCTCGCCGGCGTAGCGGGCCGAGTAGACGCCCGGGGCCCCCCCGAGCGCCTCCACCTCGAGCCCGGTGTCGTCGGCGACGGCTGCCCGGCCCGTCGCCACCTGCAGGGAGACCGCCTTCAACCGGGCGTTCTCGAGGAGGGTCGACCCGGTCTCGGGGACCTCGGGCACCCAGCGGGGTCTCGGCACGACGGTGACGCCGGCGGTCTCGAGGATGGCCTGGATCTCAGCGGCCTTGTCCGGGTTGGCAGTGGCCAGGACGAGCTCGAGGTCGGGGGCGCTCACCTAGGAGGCGGCGGCTCGGCCAAGACGGCGCGCTGTGCCTCGACGAGTTGTTCGATCCCCCGGGAGGCCAGGCCGAGCAGTTCGTCGAGCTCCTCACGGCTGAAGGCCGAACGCTCGGCGGTGCCCTGGATCTCCACGTACCGGCCTGAGCCGGTCATCACCACGTTCATGTCGACGTCGGCCCGGGAGTCCTCGCCGTAGGGGAGGTCGAGCATCGAGACCCCGTCGATCACCCCGACCGAGACCGCGGCCACCTCGTCGTCGAGCGGATGCTGGGTCAGGACCCGGGCTTCGCGCAGGCGGGTGAACGCGTCGTGCAGCGCGACGTAGGCACCGCAGATCGACGCGGTCCTCGTGCCCCCGTCGGCCTGCAGGACGTCGCAGTCCACGGTCAGCTGGTTCTCCCCCAGGGCCACCAGGTCGCACACCGAACGCAACGACCGCGCGATGAGCCGCTGGATCTCCTGGGTCCGGCCCGACTGGCGTCCCCGGGCCGCTTCCCGGTCGACCCGCTCGGGGGTCGATCCGGGCAGCATTGAGTACTCGGCGGTGACCCAGCCGCGCCCGGTGCCACGCATCCAGGGGGGCACGCGCTCCTCCAACGACGCCGTGCACAGCACCTTGGTCCGGCCCATGGTGACCAGGACCGAACCCGGGGCGAACTCGGTGAAGTCCCGTAGGAAGGAGACAGGCCGGAGCTGGTCGAGAGTCCGGCCGTCGTCCCGCAAGGCCCGGCGGTCGGTCTGTGCGTTCATGGTGCCCCCTTCGGCTCGGACCGCCGAGTCTGCCCCGTCTACCACTCGAGCACCATCCCCGGTGCCGCCTGGCGGACCGGACCCCTGAATGCCTGCTCCGCCTCGAAGACGAGGTCCTCGGCTCCGATGGTGGGCCAGCGGTGGGTCACCACCAGCTCGGCCACGCCGGCCTCCCGGGCCATGGCGCCGGCCTGGCGGCCGCTCAGATGCTTGAAGCGGCCCTCGTAGGCCTCGGTGTACGTCGCCTCGCAGAGGAGGGTCCCGATGTGCACTCCCAGTTGCCCCGGCGTCCAATCGGGCCCGGTATCGGCGGAGTACGCCAGGATCGCCTCGCTCGGTCGGGACCCGACCCTCTCGAAGGCCACCGCCAGAGTCGGCGGACCATGATCGGTGGCGCTGAACCGGCACCGCAGGTCCTTCACCTCGACCTCGAGGGAGGACTCGAGCTCCACCCACCGGAGCGAGCGGTCCCGGCCGAAATAGGAGCGCTCTCGAAGACCCGGTGGCGCTAGCACGAGGAATGGCTCGGTCCTTCGCTGCATCCGGGCCCACACGGCGAAGGACTCGAAGTCGGTCCAGTGGTCCGGATGCTCGTGCGAGAGCACGACGGCGTCGAGGGTCCCGGGGGAGCAGACCTCCTGGAGCCGGGCGAACGTGCCGGGACCGGCGTCCAGCCACACAGCCGTCGACGCACCCTGCACCAGATAGCCGCTCGCTGCTCCCCCCGGGCCGGCGAAGCTTCCGTCGCACCCGAGGACGGTGAGGGTCCCGGTCGACACGTTCAGAAGTAGATGGTGTTCTCGGCGCGCTTGGTCACGACATCGATGTCATCGGTCCAAGTCCCCGTCGACAGGTACTTCCATCCGTCGTCGGCGGAGATGATGACGATCACGGCCGAGACCCCGTCGGGGATCTGCCTGGCGCAGCGGATGGCGCCGGCAGCCGCCGCGCCGGTCGAAATGCCCACGAACAAGCCGGCCTCGGTGAGCAGTCGACGGGGGACCTCGATCGATTCGCGGGGTCGGACGACGGTCTTGCGGTCAAGCAGCTGGGCACCGCCGAGCTGCTCGAAGATCGGCGGCACGTAGCCGTCATCCAGGCTCCGCAGCCCGTCCACCCGCTCCCCCGCCGGGGGCTCGACCGCCCACACCTCGATCTTTGGATTCTGCTCCTTCAGGTACCGGCCCACGCCGAGCAGGGTCCCCGACGTCCCGAGGCCGGCGATCAGGTGCGTTACCTCGGGGCAGTCCCGCCAGATCTCGGGCCCGGTGCTGCGGTAGTGCCCGGCTGGGTTGGCCGGGTTCCCGTACTGGTAGAGCATGTGCCAATCGGGATGTTCCCGAGCCAGGCGGAGCGCCATGGTGACCGCCCCGTTCGACCCCTCCTCGCCGGGAGACTCGATGATCTCGGCCCCCCAGACCTCGAGGAGCTGTCGGCGCTCCACCGACACATTGGCTGGAAGGACCACCTTCAGGTGATACCCCTTCAACATGGCCACCAGGGCGAGACCGATCCCGGTGTTCCCCGACGTTGGCTCGAGGAGGACCTGGCCCGGCCGGCCCGGCTCGAGGATCCCGTCCGCTTCGGCCTGCTCGACGAGCGAGAGGGCAACCCGGTCCTTCACCGACCCGCCGGGGTTCCGGCCCTCCAGCTTCACGACGAAGCGGACGTTCGGATTCGGACTGAGCTGGCTGACCTCGACCATCGGCGTCTCGCCGATCAGCTCGAGGACGCTCCTGGCGACGGGCACGGGGTGGGTCAGCCTCCGGCGACCGCTGGCAGGATCGACACCTCGTCACCCTCCTTGACCGGGGTGTCGAGGGAGGACAGATACCGCACGTCGTCGTCGTTGACGTACACGTTCACGAACCGGTGCAGGCTCCCGTCTGGGTTGAGCACCTGCTCCCCCATGCCAGGGTGCTCGCTGATCAGCGACTGGAGCACCTCTCCGACCGTGGAACCGTCCACCGACACGGTCGAACGGCCCCCGGCCTGGGAGCGAAGAACGGTCGGTAGGCGGACATCGACTGGCACGGCACCTCCCTCTCGGCTCGCCGGCAACCGCCCGGCGAATGTTGACCCAACTGGTGAGGATTGTACCGGGAGCGGCGAGAGGAGTGGTCCTCCCCGAAACGAGACCCCGACCTGGCCCGCGGCCCCAGGGTCCGAACGGAGACCCGACGCCCTCTTTGGTCAGCTGGCCTGGGCCACGTGGGTCCGAATGACGACGGACTCCTCTTCGACCAGGCCGTCGACGATCCGGTAGCTCCGGACGACCGGCTGGACGTCCCGGAGGGACACGATCACGTAGTGCCAGCTCGGATCGGGGGCCTGGGTGACGTCGGTGGGCGAGGGGTAGGCGTCGGTGTGGGTGTGGGAGTGGAAGACGCCCACGATCTGCAGACCCCGGGACTCGGCGTCCCGATCGGCCCGCAGGTGGGCGAGCGGGTCCACGGTGTAGACCCGGGCCGAACGGGCGACGTTCTGGGTCGGATACCACGCTAGGACGGCGTCGAGCGCCGGATCGCCGGCAATGAGACCACACGCCTCCTCGGGCAAGCCCCCGAGGCAGTGCGACACCATCGCCACCTGCACGTCCGTGGACATCCGTAACATCGAAACAAGAGCGTAACGAACCCCTGTGAGCAGGGCGGGGACCCGGGATCCGGGGCTCGGGACGGTAGCCTGCGACTGTGGCGCGAGCCAAGAAGAAGGTGGCCAAACGGCTCGCCCAAAAACAGGTGGCGACCCAGGACCGGATCGTCGCGTCCAATCGTCGGGCCCGCTACGACTACGAGCTGCTCGAGAACTACGAATGCGGGATCGTGCTCCAGGGCAGCGAGGTGAAATCGCTCCGCACCGGCCGAGCCCAGCTGGCCGACGCCTACGCCAGGGTGTCGGAGGGCGAGGTGTGGCTCTACGGGCTGCACATCCCCCCGTGGCAGTTCGCCACCGGCTTCAGCGCCCATGATCCCGACCGGCGCCGCAAGCTCCTCCTCCATCGCGGGGAGATCGACGAACTCCTCGGTCGCACCCAACAGCAGGCGCTGACCCTCATCCCGGTCACGCTCTACTTCAGAGACGGCAAGGCCAAGGTCGAACTGGCGCTGGCCAGAGGCCGGCGGCTCTACGACAAACGGCGGCTGCTGGCGGCGAAGGAGGCCGAACGAGAAGCGGCGCGGGTGGCCCGACGCACGTCGCATTGGATCGAGTCCGGGGGGTTCTAGAGCAGCGCGTCCGTGGCCGGGTCTGGTCGACCGCCGAAGTACCGGTCGAGGACCCGCTGGAAGACCGGCCGAGCGGGGTCGGCGCGGAGGAACAGGGTCATCGAGGAACGGAGCTTCTGGGCGTCGAGGGACTCGAAGATGTCGGCGGCGCTCACCCCTTCCAGCCCGAGCAGCGTAGTGGCGCAATCGAGGAGCCGGGCTCCAAGGACCGGGTGGGCCAGGTAGGCCCGGGCCTCATCGAGCGATCCGATGGCGAAGTGCCGAGACGTCGCACTCTGACCGAGCCCCGCCAGCTGGGGAAACACGAACCACATCCAGTGGGTCCGCTTTCGCCCCGACCTGAGCTCGTCGAGGGCGCGGTCGATGCAGCAATCCTCGTCCTGCGCGTCGACGAATCGCTGGAGTCCTCGGTCAGGCATCGTCGTCACCACCGCTCGCGATCGGGAAAGTTCGCAGGGGCAATGGCACGGACTCTAAGATGTTGGACCATCCGAGGCTTCTCCGCCTCGCGCGACGCGTCGATCGATCGGAAAGCGGCAGTTGGCAGCGCCAGGTCCACAAACAGAGCCGTCCGGAAAGTCCGCTGGCTGGCGGCTGCTCAGAAAGACGATCCGCCGGCACCGTCGATCGGTGTTCCTCGGGGTGGGCGTGGGCATGCTCTGGAGCGGCATCCGCGTCTTCATCCCGACGCTCACCGGGGGGGCGATCGACAAGGACATGCAGAACGGGTGGCACCCGGCCAGCCTGCTCTTCTACGCAGGGGCGATCCTGGTGCTGGGCGCCCTGTCCTCCATCTGCTCGGGCTTCCGCCGCTACATGGCCTTCAAGGTCTCTTACGCCGTCGAGACCGATATGCGCCAGGCCATGTTCGCCAACCTGCAAGAACTCGACTTCCAATACCACGACCGGGCCCAGACCGGTCAGTTGATGGCCCGCGCCGCCACCGACCTCCAGCAGATCAACCAGCTCTGCACCATGATCCCGATCACCATCGCCAATCTCCTGACCGTGGTGCTCGTCTCGGTGTTCCTCCTGGTGATCGACTGGAAGCTCGGTCTCCTGGCGCTGTGCTGCCTTCCGATCGTCAACGTCACCGCCAAGGCGTTCTCCACCAGGGTCCACCCGGTCTCGATGGCGCTCCAGCAGGACATCTCGAACATCTCGACGGTGGTCGAGGAGACCGTGACCGGGATCCGGGCGGTGAAGGGGTTCGGAGCCGAAGGGAGCCAGCACCGCCAGCTGAGCGGGCGGGCAGACCGCGTGTACAACCGCATCGTGCACCTGGCCCAGATCCGGGGCCTGTTCCAGCCGATGCTCGACGTCATCCCGGCGGTTTCGATGGTCGCCGTCCTGGCCTACGGCGGCTTTCTGGTCATCGACCACCGGATCCAGGTCGGCCAGCTGGTCGAGTTCAACCTGTTCATCACGATGCTGATCAACCCGCTCCGGTCCCTTGGCCAGATCATCGCCCAGGCTCAGCGGGCGGTCGCCTCCTCGGAACGGGTGAGCCAGATCCTCGACGCGCTGCCCGAGGTCGCCGACCGTCCGGGGGCCAGGTCGCTCAGCCCCGGTCCGGGGGAGGTTCGCTTCGACGGTGTTCGTTTCGCCTACTCGAAGGGTGGCAATCCGATCTTCGACGGCCTGGACCTGGTGGTGGCGCCGGGGGAATCGGTTGCGGTCGTCGGCTCGACCGGATCGGGCAAGACCACCCTCGCCCGCCTCATCCCCCGCTTCTACGAGATCGACGACGGACGGGTGATGCTCGACGGTCAGGACGTCCGCGATCTGAAGGTCGCCGACCTGCGCAGAGCGGTCGCAGTCGTGTTCGAGGACACGTTCCTGTTCACCGAAACGGTCGCCGCCAACATCGCCTTTGCCGAGCCCGGCGCGGCGTTCGAGCGAATCGAGCAGGCTGCCCAACTCGCCGGAGCCGACTCCTTCATCACCGAGCTCCCCGACGGCTACGACACCGTGCTTGGCGAGCGCGGCTTCTCGCTGTCCGGCGGGCAGCGCCAACGCATTGCCCTGGCCAGGGCCATCCTGGCCGACCCTCGCGTGCTCATCTTGGACGACGCGACGTCCTCGGTCGACGCCAACAAGGAGCATGAGATCCGCGACGCCCTGAGACAGGTCATGACCGATCGGACGACGATCGTGATCGCCCACCGTCCGGCCACCATTGCGCTCGCTCAACGGGTCGTCCTGCTCGACGAGGGTCGCATCGCTGCCACGGGAACCCACGACGAACTCGTCGCCACCTGCGCCCGCTACCGGGAGGTGCTGGCTCAGGCCGCAGCCCTCGATGCCGCCCGAACTGAGCTGCGAAACGAGCTCGACGAGGTGCCGAGCTGATGCGCGGCATGGGAGGTGGCCCCGGTTGGAACCAGGGGGCCGTCGAGGACGAGGATCGGGTCGACGTGGCCGAAGCCGGACGGATCGTCAAACGGACGTTCCGGATGATGAGGCCGTACCGGGCGGGCATGTTCCTCGCGTTCGTGGTCCTGGTCGGGTTCACCCTGATGACGGTGGCCGGGCCGCTGATCGTCAGGTATGCGATCAACCACGGGCTGACCCCCGGGCACTTCGACAAGCGGGTGGTCGTCGTGTCGGCTCTGGTCTACCTGGTGGTCGCCATCTCGATGGGCCTCCTGGAGCGAGGGCAAATCGTCCTGGTGAACAAGGTCGGCGAGTCGTTCCTACGCGACCTTCGCAAGCGGGTCTTTCGCCACATCCTCTCGCTCTCGATGTCGTTCTTCGACCGGGAGCAGACCGGGCGCCTGGTCAGCCGGATGACCACCGACATCGACGCCCTGGAGAACCTGGTCCAGCAGGGCATGGTCATCTTCGTCACCAGTAGTCTGTTGTTCGCCGGGGTCATCGTGATTATGGCGGTGCTCTCCCCGTTGTTGTTCGTGGTGACGATGGTGGTGCTTCCCCCGGTCGTCGTCGCCAGTCGCAAGTTCCGCCGCGAGTCCAACGTCGCCTACCTCAACGTGCGGGACCGGATCAGTCAGACCCTCTCCACACTGCAGGAATCCCTCTCGGGGATCCGGGTTGTTCAGGCCTTCAGGCGCGAGGAATCCCAGTTCGCTCGCTTCGTCGACCACAACCAGGCCCAGTACGACGCGAACCTCTACGCGACCAAGCTGTCAGCCCGCTACTTCCCGGTCGTCGAGTTCACGAACTCCGCCGCGACCGCGGTGATCATCGGCTTCGGCGCCCTCCTCGTTCACTGGCACCGAACCTCGATCGGGACGGTCAGCGCCTTCGTCCTGTTCCTTGCATACTTGATCGACCCGATTCAACAGTTCAGCCAGCTGTTCAACCTGGTCCAACAGTCCGGGGCGGCACTCAAGAAGATCTTCGGGCTCATGGACACCGAGCCGTCGGTCTCGGAACGCCCCGGTGCGGTGGAGCTCCCGGCCAAAGGGGAGTTGGTGGTTGATCGGGTCAGCTTCTCCTACCGACCCGGAGAGTCCGAAATGGTGCTGAGGGACGTCTCGATCCGGGTGGCCCCCGCCGAACGCGTCGCCTTGGTCGGTCCCACCGGAGCAGGGAAATCGACCTTGGCCAAGCTGATGGCCCGCTTCTACGACCCCGTGGAGGGGACAATCAGCTTCGGCGGGGTGAACCTGGCCAACGCCACCTTTACCTCGGTCCGGCACCGGATCGCCGTCGTCCCACAGGAAGGCTTCTTGTTCCACGGGACCATCCTGGACAACGTTCGGCTCGCTGACGACACCGCCTCCGAGGACGAGGTCAGACAGGCGCTTCGCACGATCGGCTGCGAGCAGCGCTTCGACGCGCTCCCTGAAGGCCTGCAGACCGAGGTGCGAGAGCGCGGATCGCGACTGTCAGCCGGCGAGCGACAGCTGGTCTCGTTGGCCCGGGCCGCCCTCGCCAACCCCGACGTGTTGATCCTGGACGAGGCGACCTCCAGTCTCGACCCGGGCACGGAGTCCGAGGTCGAACAGGCGCTGACGGCCCTCATGGCCGGTCGGACCGTCATCGTGATCGCGCACCGTCTCTCGACCGCCGAGCGGGCCGACCGGGTCGGGGTGGTCGACGCGGGCGGCCTCCTCGAGCTCGGCACCCACGAGGAGCTGGTGGCCAAGGGGGGGCGCTACAGCGACCTCTACCAGGCCTGGATCGGCCAGAACCACCCGGAAGGTTCGGAAGTCGAGACGTTCGGAGGCGCTTCGGAAGGCGGAAACGGCCAGGGTGTCGTGACCTCGGGGCAGACCACTTCGTCCTGACGCTCGAATCTCGACCCGGCGGCATTGTCCGCGTCGAAAAAGGGGTTCTCCTCGGGGTTCCATGGGTCACTTCGCGAACGAATGAACCCGGTCGGTCGGTAGCTCGACGGTGACGCCGCCACAGCACAGATAGATCATGGCGATGAGCGCGGCGGCGGAATGATGCCCGTAGCCGCGATGGTT
>DAHUZS010000038.1 GCA_027315045.1 Acidimicrobiaceae bacterium | reverse complement strand
ACGTTGTCCGAGACCTGGACCTGGCCGCTCGAGTTGTACTGGCCGAACCAGCCTACGAGGAGGTCACCGGCGGTCACCTGGCCGAGCTGGAGGGTGACGCTGGTCACCGAGGAACCGGTGCTCACCGACGCGCCTTGGATCATGGCGACAGGCCCAGGTGCCGATGTAGTCACCGAGAGCGGCAGAGACTGGCTGGAATGCGTACCAGTGCCGTTGACTGCGTCGACCGTGTACGAGTAGGTCGTCGTGGGCGCGAGGCCGGTGTCGGTGTATGACGTCGCGCTCGCCCCACTCGTCGAGCCGACAGCGACGCCGTCGCGATAGATCGTGTACCCGGCGGCGTTGGTTGCGACATTCCAGGCCAGGCTGACCGAAGTCGAGGTGAGGCCAGTATTCGTCAGTCCGGTCGGAGTGCTGGGTGGCCCAGTGGGAAGCGAAGCGACGACCAGCTCGTAGGCACCGACGTCGCACCCCGACCCCTGTGGGCGGGTGATGCCGCGTTGGTCAACGGTTCCGCTGCAGCCCGGTGCGGTCGAGGGGATCACATCGAGCGCAGGACTGCCCGAGGGTAGCGCCATCGTCTGTGTCGGTCCCCCGTTTGATGCCAGGAGATCGAGATTCAGAGCAACAAGGCTGAGTGAATGATTGCTGCTCGAAAACCCGCAGGAACTTCCAGTGTCGATGTTGTAACCAGCATCGGTGATTGGCGCCCCTCCGCCGCAATTAGGCCCTTGCAAGCCATTGGCAATGATGCTCATGGAGAGGGAGAGGGAAAAGCCTGAATAGTTCAATATGTTGGAGCTATATAGCGATGAGTTCCCCGCGAACGTTGCCTGGGCAATGGTCGTATTGCCAAAGTTATCAATCGCGCCGCCGCCACTTGTGCCGGCCGTATTGGCTGTGAACGTGCTGTTGTCGATGTAAAGCGCGGCGTCGTTGTCGATTGCCCCGCCGCCAGGTCCGGTGTTTCCGACGAAGGTGTCTCCGACGACCGTCTCGGAACCGTAGGCATTCAACAGCGCTCCGCCTCCATAGATGAGCGCTTGGTTGCTGGAGAACGTGCTGTCCGTGATGGACGCGATGTTTTGGTTGAAGACCCCGCCGCCCTCTTGGGCCGAGTTGCCGGTGAAAAGACTGGTCGTGATGGTAAGCGTGCCGCTGCTGTTGATGGCGCCGCCGGAGGTACCGGTCGTGGAAGGAGCGGAGTTGTTGGTAAAGGTGCTAGCGGAAATCGACAGGGTGCCATGATTGAAGATGGCCCCGCCGCCCTGTTGGCCGCCGTCGGCCAGGCCGTTGCTGAGCGTGATCGATGAAAGGGTGAGGTTCCCACCCGAGGCCACATCAAAGAGGCGGAATGCCGGTGTCCCCGTAGCGCTGGAACGCGCGATCGTGGCACCGTTCCCCTGGATGTCGAGTGCTCCGCTGATCACCGGCAAGCCGGTTCCGCCGTCGCTCGAGTTGTTCAGCATGCTCAGTGTGTAGGTGCAACCGCTCGTCAACGAGACGGTGGTTGGGCTCGACGCCGAAGCGGCTGCGGAGATCGCGGAGATCAAGCTCGAGGCGCTGCACGGCACGGCCGCCGCTTGCGCGCTCCGTGTGAAGGCGAGGCTCGCGAGGATGCCCACAAGCAGCGCGATGACCGCGAAGGCACGGGCTCGAGGCCTGCGCTTGGCATGGTTCGCGTGTCTTGCGGCCAGCAGATTTCCGTACGTGATGCGGGATGATATCCATGAACTCTGCGTGTAGCGACTGGGAATTGCCCCAACTCACGCCTCGTCAACTCCTCTCTTTAGGGCCCACAATTTGGAGGACTTATTGCAAGGGAATGGTCATCAAGAGGCACGGGGCCCGCGTCACTAATTCGGGGGTTGACCGACGAATTCCACGGGTAGGTCCGTCGGAGGTGCTGTTCACTTCGACCGGTCTAGCTTCAGCGCTCGTCGCGACCTTGTGCCGGTGACGCCCTGTGGCGTTCTCCAGGTGGTCAGGAGTCCTTGGGCGCCAGCGGCAATGCTCGCGGCACCGGTCACGCTGCGATCGGGGATGGCTCAGGCGCGGAGCTGGAGGAGGTTGATCGCGTTCTCCTTCAGGATCAGCGGTCGCACCTCGGGCTTGATCTCCAGTCGTTCGAAGTCGGCCAGCCAACGGTCCGGCGTGATGACCGGGTAGTCGGATCCGAAGAGCACACGGTCCTTCAATAGGGTGTTCGCATACTGCACGAGGTTCGCCGGAAAGTACTTGGGTGACCATCCGGACAGGTCGATGTGGACGGTCGGCTTGTGGAGCGCGACGGAGATCGCCTCGTCCTGCCAGGGGAACGAGGGGTGGGCGAGGATGATCGGCAAATCGGGAAAGTCCACCGCGACGTCGTCGACCAGCATCGGATTCGAGTACTTGAGTCGGATGCCGGCACCTCCCGGCCGCCCGGCCCCGACGCCGGTGTGCCCACTGTGGAAGACGATCGGAACACCCATCTCGGCGATGGCCCGGTACAGGGGGTAGTAGTCGGGATCGTTCGGGAAGAAGGCCTGCTGGTTGGGGTGGAACTTGAAGCCCCGGATGCCGTGATGTTCGACCAGACCCCGGACTTTGGCTACCCCGGCCGCCCCCGAGTGCGGGTCGATCGAGGCGAATGGGATGACCACGTCGGAGTGGTCGGCGGCCAGCTCGGCGATCTCCTCGTTCGACACCCGTGGCGGGGAGCCGGTCGCCGCCGTGGCGTCGATGGTGAAAGCCACACACGCCATGTTGCGTTCCCGGTAGTAGGCGGCCAGGTCGAGCACGGTCGGGTTCACGACCTCGGATCCGAAGTACTCGAAGAACGAGTCCATCGAATGATCGCCCGGGGGGTCGCTGACCGAGCGGTGGACGTGGACATGGACGTCGATCGCACCGAGGGTTTCGACGTTCATGGGTGGTTTGCTCATGCTCGGCTCCCGGCAGCAGCTCGTTCGCGCAGGACCCGGCGCAGGATCTTGCCCGAAGGGGACTTCGGAATCTGGTCGATCAGCTCGACGGAGCGGATCCGCTTGTAGGGGGCGACCCGCTCCGCCACCCAGGCCATGAGGCGGTCGGGGTCGACGTCACCGGAGGCCACGACGTAGGCCTTCGGTGCCTCGCCGCCGAGCTCGTGGGGCATTGCCACGACCGCCGCGTCGGCGACGGCGGGGTGGGTGAGGAGCAGGGCTTCGAGCTCGGCCGGGGGCACCTGGTAACCCTTGTACTTGATCAGCTCCTTCAGACGGTCGACGACGAACAGCGCGCCGTCTTGGATCCTGCCGATATCACCGGTCTTCAGCCACCCGTCCCTTGTCAGGGTGCTCGCAGTGGCCCTGGGATCGTTCAGGTAGCCGGCCATGACCTGGGGTCCTCGCACCCAGATCTCGCCCTCGTCCTCTCGGTCCTCGCCGGTCCCGGGCGAGACGAACCGTCCCTCGGTGTTGGGGAGGAGCCAACCGACCGACCCCGCCGGTGCGTGGTCCTGATCGCGCTCGGACACGCTGTGGGTGCCGGGACTGGCCTCGGTCATGCCGTAGCCCTGGACCACGGGCACGCCGAAGCGATCGAAGAACCGTGAGGCCAACTCGGCGTCGAGCGGGGCGGCCCCGCTCACCGCCCACCGCAGAGAGGAGAGGTCGAAGCGCTCGACCTCCGAGGCCGTGGCGAGCTGGAGGACCATCGGTGGCGCCAGGTGCAGGCGGGTGACCCGGTCGCGCTCGATCGTGGCCAGGTAGTGGCCGAGGTCGAACCGGGGCAGGGTCACGACGGTCGAGCCCCTGGCGAGGGCGAGGTTCATGATCACGTTCATCCCGTAGATGTGGAACATGGGCAGGACCGCGCACACGACGTCGTCGTCTTCGTAGGGCCACACGTCGCCCAGTTGGGCCAGGTTGGCGACGAGGTTCCGGTGGGTGAGCATCACGCCCTTGGATGCCCCGGTGGTCCCGCTCGAGTAGGGGAGCGCCGCCAACGCCGCCGCTGGGTCGAACCCCTCCGGGGGACGAGGGAGCGGGCGGTCTCCGGCGTTCTCGGACCACGAGGCGTCCAGCACGACGAGCGCGGCACCAGTTTGGTCGGAGATCTCTTGGCCCTTTTGCACCGTCGCATCGTCGACGACCAGGACCTTGGCGCCGGCGTCGGCGACCTGTCTGGTCGCTTCGTCGGAGGTGAGGACGGGATTGAGCGGCGTGACGCAACCGCCGGCGGCGAGGACGCCGTGGAACGCCGGAACAAAGGACGGCTGGTTGCGACTCATGAGGGCGACCGTGCTCCCTGTGTCGACCCCGAGCGAGCCGAACCGTTCCGCCGCCAGCGCCACCGAGGTGACCAGGACCCGCCGGGACATCTGCCGACCGGTGATCCCGTCGATCAAGGCGCTCGACGCACTCGGGTCGATCGACCGGCCGAGCACGTAGTCGGTCAGCGAGAGGTCGGGGATCTCGATGTCCAGATAGGGGCTCCGGTGGATCCGCTGGGTCGCCATGGCCGAGCCAAATCTAGGCCTGGACCCGGCCTGCCCCCGTGCCGCACAAGGTCGCCCCGCCCTTGCCCGGGGACGGTCTTCGCCCCGGAATGGGCGCGCTGGCCTCAGCTGGGCGACCGGGGGGCCGCGTAGCCCGGGTTCGCGACCGAGAGCTTGTCGGCGACCGCTTCTCGAACCAGGTCGCTCACCTCGCCGAGCCGGTCGTCGTAGCGTCCGGAGCGGATGGCGGCTCCGAGCTCGCCCTCGGTTCCCACGCCAAGGCGGGCCAGCCGGGCAGCGTGGGCCTCCGAGAGGGCCGGACCCACGGCCACCTCCCGACCCACCATGCCGACGACGTTCGCCGCCACCCGGGCGTGGAAGCGCACTCGACCTTCGGTGGCGGCCAGCACGTCGGTCTCGAGGTAGTCGCGCACGGCCTCGAGGAGCTCGAGCGCCGAGGGCACGTCATGGGGCGGGGTTGGCGCGTCGGCGGCACCGGGGAGCAGGGTCGGGTGGGCTGCCTCCGGGTGTCCCCAGGGCAACAGCTCGAGGAGGTCGCTCTCCACCTCGCAGACCCGGCGCCCGATGGCCGCCAGCTCGACCGAGCGGACGGCCCCGCTCAGGTGGGTGAGGGTCTGGAAGATGCAGATGATCCCCCAGCGCAGCGTCCCGTAGACGATCCACCACGCGAGTTGCGACGCGTCGACCCGGGCCCCGCCGGCCTCCTCGTAGCCGGCGAGCAGGTCCTCGGCGTCCCCGAAGCCCCCGACGACCAGCGGTGAGCCGAACCGCCAGGCCCGCACGCATAGCCAGCCGAGGTCCTCTACCGGGTCGCCGACATGGGCGAGCTCCCAGTCGAGCACGGCGCGGATGCCGTCGGTCCCGACGATGAGGTTGCCGTTGCGGAAGTCGCCGTGGACCACCGTGCTCGCCCTTCGCTCGAGCTTGGAGTCCTCCAGCCAGCGCAGGCCGAGCTCGAAGGCCGGATGGGGCTGGCCGAGCCCGTCGTATTGCTGGCGGAGCTGGGCGACCGGATCGGCGGCGGCCGGGAGTTGGCCGATCTCCGCCGGCGGGATCCGATGGAGGGCGGCCAGGATCCGGCCGCACTGGCGGGCCATGGCCGCCCGGGCGTCGACCAGCGACTCGTCGGTGAGGATGCGGCGCGGGATGGTCTCGCCGTCGACGAACTCGGTGATGAGAAAACCGACGCCGGTCCCGTCGAGGTCCTCACCCGAGGCCACCACCGCCGGTGCTGGGACGCCCGCCTCGGCCGCAGCGACCAAGAGGTCAGCCTCCATCTGCATGGAGGACCCGCCCCGCGTCGTCCGATCGGACCGCAACACGAGCCGGCGCACCTCGTGGCCGTCACGAAGGGTGAAGGTCCAGGTGTTCTTGGATGCCCCCCCGGGCTGGCGGTCAAGGTCGCCGACCTCCACCCTCTTGCCCGTCGCCTGGCCCAGGATCTCGGCCAGGCGTGGCGTGAGCGCCTCGGAACTCAGGGGTGGCATCGAGCCGGAGACTATCGACCGGGTGCGAGCGGTACCGATAGGCTCGGCCGATCGCACTGCGCCTCGAACCCCACGACGAGTACATGCACGAGTTGGGCCCCGAGCCCAACTTCAACGAGTCCATGTACTTCAACGTCTACGACCCAGCCTCGGGGCTCGGCGGGTTCTTCCGGCTCGGCAATCGGGCCAACGAGGGCACCGGGGAGATGACCATCTGCCTGTACCTCCCCGACGGCCGGGTCGGCTTCATGTTCGGCCGACCCAAGGTGACCACCAACGACGCCTTCGACGCTGGCGGGATGCAGTTCGAGGTCGTGACCCCCTTCGAAGAGCTCAAGGTGCGCTACCAGGGCTCGGTCGTGCTCCTCGACGACCCGCTCCAGATGGCCGACCCGCGCCAGGCCTTCACCAACAACCCCCACACCCAGGCGAGCGTCGACCTCGTCTACCGGGGGGTGGCCCCGATGTTCGGGGGCGAGCCCGAGGAGCGCAACGAAAGACCCGGCGAGGAGTTCGCCCGGGGCCACTACGAGCAGCTGGTGTCGGGCTCGGGCGAGATCAGCGTGGGGGAGGAGGCCTTCGACGTCAGCGGGTTCGGGCTCCGTGACCACAGCTGGGGCCCCCGGTACTGGCAGGCCCCGTGGTACTACCGGTGGCTGACCGCCAACTTCGGGCCCGACTTCGGGTTCATGGGGTCGAGGGTCGCGAGAAGGGACGGACCAGGGGGCCGAGGAGGGTTCGTCTGGGACGGCACCGACCTCGTCGCCTGCTCGGACTTTCGCATCCACTCGCGCTGGGAGGGCGAGGCCTCCTATCACCGGGGCATCGAGGCAGAGCTGGTGAGTGGTGAGCGGAGGTGGACGGTGAAGGGCGAGGTGTTGAACCTCATCCCGTTGCGCAACCGTCGGACCGACCCGAGCGGCACCGAGCTCGTGACCCGGATCTCCGAGGGGATGACTCGCTGGACGTTGGCGGACGGCCGGGTCGGTTACGGCCTGTCCGAGTACCTGGACCAGATCGTCGACGGGGCGCCGGTCGGGCTGGCCGAATAGCGACGGTCCCGGGGCCCGGTTCGGACCGTGTCGGCCGTGACAAGGTTCGTTCGTGGCGTTACGGTCGCTTTGGCGGGCCCGAAGCGAGGAGGCAGGATGGCAGAGGAGACGCTCGAGGTCACGAGCAGCCTGTTCGCCGACGGGGCGACCATGCCCGACTCGGCGGCTCACGCCATGGTGGGGGGCGGCAACGTCAGCCCGGACCTGTCGTGGAGCGAGGGTCCTGAGGGCACCAAGAGCTATGCGCTCACCTGCCACGACCCCGACGCGCCGACCGGTGTGGGCTTTACCCACTGGGTGGTCTTCGACCTCCCCGCCTCGGTGCACGAGCTCGCCGCCGGCTCGACCCCGCCGGGGGTGAACGGCTTCACCGATTGGGGGGAGAGCCGCTGGGGGGGCATGGCCCCACCACCGGGCGACAACCCGCACCACTACCACTTCACGGTCTACGCCCTCGACACCGAGTCGCTCGGGGTCGACCAGACCACCACCTACGCCAAGCTCCGGTTCCTCATGCGGGGCCATGTGCTGGCGTCGGGGACCCTGACCGGGCGCTTCGGCATCGCCGGCTGAGCACCCGTGACGAGCCGGGAGGGGGACGGAGGGCGCGCGGGGTGCTGAACGTCTTCGAGGACGACGCCGACTCTTGGGAACAGCTCGCGCAGACCGATGCGTTCTGGGCGGTGCTCTCGGCCGACGAGTACCACCACGACGAGCTCAACGCCGAGACCGAGGCGCGCTTCTGGGCCTCGGGGGACCAGCATGTCGAGCACGTGCTGGCGATCCTGCGCCACGAGATCGACCCCACCTTCACCCCCGGCGTCGTCGTCGACTTCGGCTGCGGCGTGGGGCGGACCTTGGTGCCGCTGGCCCGGCTGGCTCGCCATGCGGTGGGTCTCGACATCTCGCCCACCATGGTCCAGCGGTGCCGGGACCGTCTGAACACCTGCGAGGTCACGAACGCCGAGGCGCTGGTGGTCGGACGCCGGATCGAGCCGGAGCTCCTGGCCCGATCGGGGCCGGTCGACTTCGTCCACTCGGTGCTCGTGTTCCAGCACGTGGTCCCGAGCGAGGGGCTCTTGCTCTTCGACCAGTTGCTCGAGCTGCTGGCCCCAGGGGGCTTCGGGTTCGTGCAGTTCTGGGGCCGGAACCCCGGCGGCGAGCTCTCGAGGGCGCTCGGGGAGCTGCGGCGCCGGCACCGGTGGTTCAACGCCCTGGCCGTGCGCAGCCGGGTCCCTCTGTTCAAGGACGTGGTGATGTTGTATGAGTACGACATGGTCGACCTGCTCGGGCACCTCGCCGCTCACCGCATCGCCAACGTGGTCGTGGAGCGCACCGAGGAGGGTGCCGACGGGTACGGCATCCGCCTGTACTTCGCCAAGTCCGCCGCCACCGAGCCCGAGTTTGCCGAGGCCGGCCGCCCGATGACCGTCCGGGTTCGGCCATGAGCGACGCCGTGGCCCGTGGGGCGGCCGTGCTCGGGGTCGGTGCCTACCGCCCCCGTCGGGTGGTCAGCAACGAGGAGATCTGCGAACAGATCGACTCCACCGACGAGTGGATCCGGACCCGCACCGGGATCGCCAGCCGGCGGTGGGCCGAGCCGGACGAGACCCTCGATCACATGGCCACCGCGGCCGCCACCGGGGCCCTCGAGGCGTCGGGGCTCGACCCGACCGCGCTCGGCATGATCCTCGCGGCCTCGTGCACCGACGTCCAGCCCATCCAGCCGCTCGGGGTTCGGGTCGCGGCCAAGCTGGGGACCGAGGTGGCGGCGCTCTCGATCAACGCCACCTGTGCGGGCTTCTGCTACGGCCTGGGCCTGGCCCGGGAACTGGTCCGGGGCGGCACGGCCGACCACGTGCTCGTGGTGGGGGCCGAGCGGCTCTCGGATGTCACCGACCACGACGACCGGGGCACCGCCTTCATCTTCGCCGACGGCGCGGGGGCGTTCGTGGTCGGGCGCAGCGACGAGGATGCCATCGGCCCGGTCGTGTGGGGGAGCGACGGGGTGCGGGGCGAGGTGTTGAGGCTCGTCCCGGACTGGGGTGAGTTTCGAGACGACCGGGCGCTCGGGTCGCCGGCCATCAGCATGCAGGGGCGCCGGGTCTTCAAGTGGGCGGCGGAGGAGATGCCCAAGGCGGCCGCCGCGGCCTGCAAAGCGGCCGGGGTGAGCATCGCCGACATCGACGTCCTCGTCCCGCACCAGGCCAACCACCGGATCACCGAGACCATCGTGAAGGCCCTCGAGCTCAAAGACGACGTCGTGGTGGCCGACGACATCGTGACCACCGGCAACACCTCCTCGGCCAGCATCCCGCTCGCCGTGCACCGGCTCCGGGCCGAGGGGCGGGTGCAGCGGGGCGATCGGGCCCTCCTGATCGGCTTCGGCGGCGGGCTGGCCTACGCCGCCCAGGTGGCCACGCTGCCGTAGGCGCTCGAGAGCGGCGCAAACCTCGGGTCTCTTGCGCTCGAGGTCCACCTTGGTCGCTCGCCCACCGGGCCGGAGGACGACCGCTCGGAGGCGTCGCTGGCGTCAGCCACCGTACGTCCCGGGTCGGCAAGGTCCACCCGGTGGAGGTCTCGTGCCCGGTGGTCGAGGTCAACCCCAGAGCGTGGCAGCGAGGATGCGGTCGCCGAGCTCGAAGGATCTCGGGCCGGTGTGCAGGACGCCGCCCCGAAGAAAGCGATCATCGAGGCGATCGCGCCGCCCGTCAGATGCCGGGCGGCATCAAGCGTCGGCGATGCCAACGCCTTGACCTCGGTGGCCACCGAGGTGCGGTGGGGGCGACGGCGACGGGGCCCGGCTCCGGCTCCTTGCGCCGGGCCCACGGGGCGGAATACTTGAGATCGCCGCGCCCCGGACCGCGACCGCTCATGAGAGAGGAGTTCGTCAGCGTGCAGACGAACGACGTCGCCGTCGAGGTCGCGCCGACCCCATCGCTCGGGGGTCGCCGCGACCCTGTCGTCCCGCTCGACCGATGGATTCTCGGCGCCTACGGGCTCTGGCTGGCGGTGGTGTGCGTCGGTCTCTTTGTTGCCCTCCACCTCCTCGAGCCGTCCATGTCGCTGCATCACGGGTTCCGGACGGTCGTGGTCAACAGCGACGCCGGGTGGCTGCGGGAGATCGACGTCTTGGGCTACCGCTGGAGCGGCAACGCCAACGTGACGAGCGACATCGCCTTTTTGCCGATCTACCCGCTGGTCGTCGCCGCCGTCCACGCGATGGGTCTCGGGTGGAACGGTGCCGCCTTCTCGGTCAGCGTCCTGTGCCAGGGGGTCACCCTGGTCGTGTTGGGTCGTCTCCTGCTCGACGCCGGCGCGACCGACCGCCAGATCAAGTGGGCGGTCGGCTTCGCGCTCTTCTACCCGGCGGCCCTGTTCGCGCTGACCGGCTTCGGCACCACCATGCTCGGGATGTTCGTGGTGGCTGCCCTCTACGCGTACCGGCGCGAGCGACGCACCCTGGCGTTTCTCTTCGGTGGCCTGGCGACCGGCCTGTACTACACCGGGCTGGCGGTGCCGGTGGCCCTGGTGGTGGCCGAGTTGCGGTCCCGCGGCCTGCGCTCGGTGGCCTCGCTGCCCGGCCTCGGCCGGCTCGTCCTCGGCCTGAGTGGGCAGGCCGGGTTCATGGCCTACCTCTGGGTGCGCTTCGGCGACCCCCTGGCCTCGATCAAGGACCAGCGGGCGTGGACCGGCACCGCATCGATCGGGGCGGTCGTGTGGCACGCCATCACCCTCTCGCCGGTCGCCGACGGGGTGCTGGGCTACATCGGCCAGCGCCAGGAGGCCAACCTGAGCCACGCCCTCGACGCCCCGTTCCTCCTCCTGCTCGTCGTCGCGGCGGTGTGGCTGGTCTGCGGCCGGCACGGGATCGAGACCTGGCTGCTCGTGGCCGGCGCCGCGTTGGTGCTCTACAACTCGGCCAAGGCGGGCTACCCGTTCGCCGTCATCCGCCTGGCCTACCCGTTCTTCCTCGTCCTGCCGGCCAACCCGCGCGTCCGGCGCCTCATGGACCGGCTCACCTGGACCCTGCCCTACCTCGGTTGCCTCGCCATCAGCTGCTACTGGGTGACCCTCCTCGCCCAGCGACTCTTCACCGACTGATGGCCAGGCACGCGAAGGGGAGGGAAGCCCAAAGAGGGGAGGGGGCCGCGGAATCCTCGGTGGCGCCCACCCGGCGCTGGCCCCGCCTCGTCTTTCTCGTCGTCACCCTCTGGTTGGTCGGGGCGGTCCTCGTGGTCTTCTTCGGGGGCCTGTCCTCGGCCGAGCGCTCCGGCGCGCTCGAGCAGCGGGCCGCCCGGTACCAGCAGTACCTGAGGAGCGGGTGGTATCCGCTCGAGGTCGACCCGTTGGTCTCGGGCACCACCCAGACCGGGTGGATCGCGCTCAACGACTCCCGGGGCAAGGTGTCGACCATCGACCCCGACCCCGCATGGCGGACGATGACGCTCCGGATCGCCCCCATCCCGTGCGCCGACGGCGCCGGTCAGTCCATCGAGATCACCCAGGGGGCCACCCTGTTGCGCCGCCTCGCCCCGCCGGTCCTCTGGGCGTCCTACACCGTCCGCCTCACCCACCCGGGCCGCCCGGTGACCCTTCGCTACGGCTGCGTCATCGGCCAGCCCGCACCGGGGCGGGGGCTCCAGGGGGCGCGGCAACTGGCGATCCTCTTGGGCGGGATCAGCGGCGGGAACGCCCCGAGGGTACCGGTCGGTGGCTAACAACCCTGGTTTGGATATATCTAAAGGTCAACTTGAGATTCATAGTCGAGGGTTGGCGGCGAGTGGCCGGACCGCCGGTACGGGGGCGGCGAGCCGGTGGAGCGACGACCGGGACGACACCCGAAAAGTGGCGACGCCCCGCCAACTCGGTCGACCGGCGAACTCGTCGCGAGGCGCCGGCTGCCCGCGGGCGCGACGCTCGCCCTGGCGGAACGTCCGCCGTGCCGGCTCGAACTGAGGAAACGAGGCGTCGGGCCGGGCGCGGATCCCTCGGCCGGTCGCCTAGCGTCGGACGATCGCAACCGGCCAGCCTCCCGACCCCGCCGCGCCTGAACCTTCTGCCGATCGCCCCGATCGGGGCGGGCAGCCCGACCTTACGTTGGTCGTGCCCTTCTACAACCCCGGTCCGGCGCTGCGCCCGACGATCGAGCGGGCCGTCGCCGTGCTCGAAGGCGCTGCACGCCCCTTCGAGATCGTGGCGGTGTGCGACGGTGCCACCGACGGCAGCGAGGCCACGATCGAGGGGTCATGGCCCGAGGTGCTCACCACGCTCACCTACCGGCCGAACCGGGGGAAGGGCTTTGCCGTGCGCGCCGGCATGGCCCGGGCCCGGGGCCGGCTGGTCGGCTTCATCGACGCCGACGGCGACATCCCCCCCGAGGTGCTGCCCGAGCTGATGGCCCGGGCCGAGGAGACCGGGGCCGACATCGTGTTCGGCTCCAAACGGGCCAAGGGAGCGACGCCCCACCTGCCGTGGGTGCGCCGGGCGGCCTCGTCGGGGTATCGCCTCTTGGTCCGGGCCCTCTTCGACCTCGAGGTCGCCGACACCCAGACCGGGGTGAAGCTGTTCCGGGCCGAGGTGGCCCGGGCGCTCGTGGCCGAGATGACCGAGGAGCGCTTCGCCTTCGACGTCGAGATGTTCGTCCTCGCTCGCCGGCTCGGTTTCGGGTCCTTCGTCGAGGTGCCGATCCGGGTGGACAAGCGCTACGCGTCCACCATCTCGCTGGGGGAGGCCCGCTCGATCGTGGTCGATACTCTCAAGCTCTTCTTTCGGTTCAGGGTCAGGCGCCGGACTCTCCGGGCCGGGACTCCCAGTCCGCGGGGCTCACAGGCCGGGCAGGGTGACCCGACGCACGCCGGCCGGGGGGTGCCAGACCAAGACGTGGATCCCGGCTGAGTCGATGACCTGGCGGGCACCCAGGCGGTGCTCGATCTGGTCGATCGCGGCCCTGGTGTTGGCGAGCGGGGTGGTCTCGAGGCCCTGGCGGTAGGAGAGGACGAACTCGACCACCGATGCCGTGACCGGCACCGTCCCCCCGCCGACCGGGGCCTCGAGGGCGTAGACCGATGGCCGGGCGGCGAAGCGCCCGATGAAGCCGTTCGAGGCGATGACCTCGGCGTCGGGCGGCGTGGCCGCCAGGGCCCGGGACAAGACGGCGGCGGCCGGTGCGCTGGTGCGAACGAAGTACGGGGTGGACCTCGGGATCCACACCACGCCCAGGACGACCGACTCGGCGAGGGCGGCCAGCCCAACCACGAGCGCTGCCAGCCGCCAGGGCCGGGACCGACGGCTGAGCCAGGTGAGGGCGAGAATGCAGCCGACCGGCACGAACAAGAAGACCGGGAAGATCTGGAAGGCCGCCTCGGGCTGGATCACCGAGGCCTGGGCGTTGAGGACGGCGGGGACGATGAGCACCGCGGCCACCGGGAGCCCGAGTGCGCTCACCACTCCGAAAAGCCCCGGCCCGGCCAGGGCCTGCCAGATGTCCCGGCGCTTCTGGTTGAACATGTCGAGCACGAGGTGGGGGTGGCGGAGCGCCCCCAGAGCCACCTGGACTGCGTGCACCTGGGCCCCGGGGGCCGGGGTGGCCAGGTAGCCGTAGGTGGTGGCGAGCTGGCTGCCCTTGTCGAAGCCCAGGGCATCGAAGACGAGCACCCAGGCCACGGTGACCACCCCGAGCGCCAGGCCCGGGCGCCACAACCGGCGCCCCGAGATGACGAGCCCGACGCCGATCCCGAGGAGGGCAACGGACTCGACGGTGCCGCACGACAGCGTGAGCACGGCCCAGATCGTCCCGGCCACCCAGTGCCGGTTCCACAGGCTGCGGGCGGCGAGCAGCGCGAAGAGCGCGGCGAAGATCTCCAGGTGGACGTCGAAGGCGTCGGACCACCAGATCCACGGGTCGATGGCCAGCACGACCAGGGCCCCGCCGAACACGAGCTCCTTGGTGCGGGCCCCGGCCCCCCAGTGGTCTCGGACCAGTTCGGCGATCCAGAAGAACGTGACGAGCTCGGCGGCCACGGTGGCCAGGTCCTGGAGCACGAGGAGGACGAAGCCGCCCGGGTCGACGTACTCGAAGAGGGCGAGCGGGTAGATGAACAGCTCGAGGTGGTTCTGGAGGAACGGGTTGGTCCGGTAGAGCGTCGAGGTGGGGGAGAGATGGCCCCCGGCGATCAGGTGCCAGGCTTGGTAGAAGAGGGCGTAGTCGGAGGTGAGCGAGAACCGGTGCCACAGGTGCACGCTCAGCACCAACAGCCAGACGAACTGGCCGAGGAAGACTACGAGGGCGACGGTCTTCCAGGGGACGACGGGACGGTTCGCCAGCCGCCGCTGGCGTCTGGTCCCGACGCCCGTTGGCGCTTCGATCCTGGTCAGCGTGGTCGTCGCATCGACGTCGTCGGGGTCGGGGGGATCCATGGGTCAGGCGATTGTGCCTGACCCAGCCGCCATCGTGCGGCGCCATCGGGTTCGACGTGACACCCGGTTGTGCTGGGCGGATGCCGATGACCTGGCCCGACGGGAAGGGTCCCAAAAGGGTCGAGAAAATTCCCGTCTCAGGGCGGGTCAGCGGCTACGCTCGGCCTTGCGGAGGGGGTGCCCGGTGGGCGACCCGGGACGTCGGGCCCGTGGGCGTCGCATGGCCTCTCACCGAGCGCAGTGCGAACAGCCGGCACGGGTGACCACCCGTTCCTGACAGGTCGAAATCTCGAGCGAGGCCAGGTGACGATCCAGGAGGAGTCGAGGGCGCGACCGGCGCCGGAGGGCGCTGCGGTCCATCCCCAGGGCAACGGCGATCGGGACCGACAGCTGGTCCATGCCTTCCTCGCCGGGGATGTTGATGCGTTCTCGGTGATCGCGAGCGAGCACTACCAGAGCCTCCGCACCCAGGCCCGACGTCAGCTCGGCCCGACCAGCCAGGTCGAGGACGCGGTCCAAGAGACCTTCGAACGGGCGTTGAAGGGGATCAGGCGGTTCGGCCTCAGCGGTGAGTACCGGCTCGGCCCGTGGTTGAGCCGAATCCTCTTTCACGTCTGCGTCGACCAGCGGAGCCGTTCGGCCCGCCACATGCGCCTGATCCAGACGGCCGCCGCCCAGCCGGTCCTGGAGGATGACATCGCCGACGAGGCGAGCGACCCCCAGACGGTCGAGATCGTCCGCAACGCGCTGCGCGACCTCCCCCAGACTCACCGTCGGGCCCTCATCCTGCGCGAGCTGAACGGGCTCGGCTACGACGAGGTGGCCGAGGCCGAGAACATCTCGGTCGAGAACGCCAGGGCTCGGGTGTCGCGAGGCAAGAGCTCGTTGCGCCAGGCGCTGCACAAGATCCGCGGCGTCGTCCTAGTGCCGCTCCCGCTCGTCCGTTTGGCCGGCCGGCTCCGGGGCGATGCGTTCGGACTGGGCCACCGGGCCAAGTCGGTGGCGTCCCCGAGCGGTCGACTCCCGCGCAACGGCAGCGGTTCGACGTTTGTGGACCAGCTCGCCGGGCGCCTGGTCAACACGCCGCTCGGCCAGAGCGCCTGGGCCATCATCTCCAGCCCGCCGAAGGGGACCTTTGTTTTCGGCCTCGCCGCGACGGTCGCGACGGTTTCGGCCTCGACGGTGCTCCTGAACCAGCAGGTCGCCGCACCGCGACCGCCGGTGCAGGTCAACACCACCAAAGCGATCACCCCCCTCGGGGTGTCCACGGCGCTCACCGTCTCAGCGCCGCTCCCGGCGGTGACGCCCGAGGGCACCAGCCCGTCAACCCCGCCGCCCGCCTCTTCGCCCCCCTACAGCTGGGTCGACCCGACGCAGAGCACCGCTTCGACCACCGTCGCCACCCTGCCGGCCGCACCGTCGTGCGTGGCCACCGACGGGGTTGCGGCCCCAGGTTCGGGCTTCGGCTACGGCACCCCATTGGGGATCGCCGACGCCACGGCGGTGGGGAACACCCCGACCACGGTCTTGCCGATGACCGGCGCATCACTCAGCCTCACCACAGTGCTCTCGGTGGCGCCCTTCGGCGGTGACGGCACGACGAGCACGTCCTTCGCCGTCTCGGCCAGCGCCTGCCTGTCCTCGAGCGGGTGGCTCACCGCGATGATCACCGGCACCGAGACCTCGGCTGAGGTCTCGGTGGAACTGGTGGGCGTGGTGGAAGAGGTCATTGGCTCCTCGGGAGATCTCGGCTACATCTTCCGGGGGACGGTGGTCAGTCAGGGCGAGCAGGTGTCCCTGCTCTCGGGCACCCAGTTCGTCGCCCAGCTCGCCGTGGCCGAACCGGCCAACACCGCCCAGCTCACCGTCGTCTTCTTGGGCGGGTCCGCCACCACCTCGGCGACCAGCTCTGAGAGCCAGTCGCTCGGCTCCTCGGGGGTGGTTCCGGCGATCAGCGGGTTCGACCCGACGAGCACGACGAACCAGGACTCGACCTCCAGTTCAACCTCAACCCCCGAGGTCGTGCCGCCCTTCGCGCCGCTCAGCGCACCCATCTCGACGCGCAGCTAGCCGAATCCGGCGGCCACCGGGGGAGTGGGAAGGCGGCGATCGTCGCCGTCAGTTCGAAGGGGTCGCGTAGCCACCCTTGGTGGGAGCTCTCGCCACCCTCTGTGCACAATCCCGACGCATCGTGCACCTTGACGACGCATCGCTGCGCTCCCGCACACCTCTACGAACCTCGCCGGCGAGTCTGCGAGCAACCCACGTGCTTCGTGTCACAAAGGCCGCTCGCGCACGGTTGAACTATGTGGAGTTGCTGGGAGGAGAGGCGTGCCCTATCTTCTCGACAGCTTCGTGCGCTACGTCTGGGCAGCACTGTGGGCGTAGGTGGCAGTGCGGAGGACAGGGCGGTCAACCGGGCGTCCTGGAAGCAGCGTAAGGAGACCACAGCTTGAAGATTTTGAAGAGGCTACGGCCTCATCGTCCGATACAAGTGGCCCTCACGGGGTTGCTCGGGGTGATGAGCGT
>DAHUZS010000034.1 GCA_027315045.1 Acidimicrobiaceae bacterium | reverse complement strand
GCCGGGCGGCCACCTCGAAGGGACGGTCGACCACCCCTTGGAGCCGACTGCCGAGCAGCAGGCCGGACAGCCCCACCACCCCCAGGGCCCCGATCGGCCGCCTCCCGGCGGCCAGGCCCCAGGCCGCCGCCGCCACCGGGGACAGCCGCACCGGCGCGACCGCGTTGCCGTGGCGCCGGGCGAGGGCCCCGGCGGACGAGCCGTAGGCGGCCCGGCGCGCCGCCCACGGCATCGGCCGGAGCTCGGGGTGGTGCTCCACCTCGACTGAGGGTTCGTAGCGGACGTCCCAGCCGGCCGAGACCAGACGCCAGACCAGGTCGACGTCCTCGCCGACCCTCATGCGCTGGTCGAAGCAGGGCGCGGGTGCAGCGGCCCGCCGCAGCACGATCGCCGCAGAGGGGACGTAGGCGACCCGCCGCCCCGGGCCGACCGGGCCTTCGCGGCTCCCGAGATCGAGCGGCGAGCGCACCGCCTCGTAGCGGGCGAGCCACGACGGGCCGCTCCGGGTCACCACCCGGGGGGCCACCAACGCCACCGCCGGATCAACGAAGTGCCCGATCAGGTTCTCGAGCCAGTCGGGCGGGACCGTGCAGTCCGAGTCCACGAAGGCCACCAACGGGGATCGCACCCTCGCGAGCCCGGCGTCGCGGGCCGCCGCCGGTCCCCTTCGGGTGTCGAGCCGCACGTACTCGGCACCGGCCTCCCTCGCCACCTTCTCCACCTCGCCTCGACGGACCGAGGCGTCGTCCACGACCACACAGGGCGTTGGGCCGAGCGAGCGGAGCAGGCCTCCGAGGAGCTCGGGGCGGTCGCGGACGGGGACCACCACGGTGACCAGGACGCCAGGGGGGACCGGCTCGGGGCGCGGGTGCAGCATCCCCGCCCGGACCAGTCGCCGGGCCACCGCCCGCTCGGTCCGATCCCCGTCGACCGGCTTCCCCTCGAGCCAGCCCCGGGCCATCGCGGCCGCCCGGGGACGGAGCCGGACGAGCCGCGTCGGGCTGCCGCCCAACAGGACTCGTCCATCGGAGAGGACCCAGAGATCGTTGTCGGCGACCAGACGGGTCCCGGCGGGCACCGGGACGGCCCCGACCGGTGCCCGCCGCAAGGGGCGGGGTGCCGCCGCCGATCGGCCCTTGGTCACCATCGCCCCAATCTTCGCAGGACCGCTCGGGACCTCCGACGAGGCGGCCGCCGGTCCGCCGGCTCGTCCTCCGACCAAGCCCCTCGCGAAGCGAGCGTCGGTGTGTGCCGTCCCGGCACCCGGCCAAGCCGACCGACCGCACTAGGCTGGACCAGCAGGACGGATCCGTACCGAGCTCTCCGGCGTCGCCGACCACGACGGCGTTGATGGAGGAGGACCCAATGACCCAGATCGATGAGATCCTCGACGCCGAGGAAGAAGCGGACGCCGAGGTCCTCGACGAGGAGTCCCTGGTCGAGGAGATCTCGATCGATGGGATGTGTGGGGTCTACTGACCGGGTGAGTGCCGACGGGCCGTCCCTCACCCCGCCGTCCTTCGACGCAAGCCGCCCGTGGCGGCTGCACCCCCAGGTGGCGTTGCGGGACGAGGCCTTCGGGGCGCTCGCCTACCACTACGGGAACCGTCGCCTGGTCTTCCTGCGCTCCCCAGCCCTGGTCAACCTGGTGCGATCGCTCGAACACTTCGACAGTGCGGAGGCGGCGCTCGCCGCCACCGTCGGGGAACAGCGCCGGCGTGGCTACCGGGAGGCGCTGGCCCGGCTAGCCGCCTCCGAGGTGCTCGATGCCCGCTGAGCGTCACTCCGCGCTCCGGGACCGGCTCGCGCTCGGGCTGGACGCTCCCATCTGCCTCACCTGGGAGCTGACCTACGCCTGCAACCTGGCCTGCATCCACTGCCTGAGCTCGTCGGGCCGTCGGGACCCCCGCGAGCTTTCGACCGACGAGGCCAAGGCGGTGATCGACGAGCTCGAGGCCATGGCGGTCTTCTACGTCAACATCGGGGGCGGGGAGCCGATGACCCGGCCGGACTTCTTCGAGCTCGTGGGCTACGCGGTCGACCACCGCGTGGGGGTGAAGTTCTCCACCAACGGCACCCGGCTGGACCGAGCCAAGGCCGAGCGGCTGGCGGCCATGGACTACGTCGACGTGCAGATCAGCCTCGACGGAGCGACAGAGGACACCAACGACGCGGTCCGCGGCGTCGGCAGCTACCGCTCGGCCCGGCGGGCGATGGACCACCTCGCCGCCGCCGGCTTCGGCCCGTTCAAGATCAGCGTGGTCGTCACCCGCCACAACGTGGGCCAGCTCGACGCCCTGGTCGCGGTGGCCGGACACTACGGGGCCCAGCTACGGCTCACCCGGCTCCGTCCCTCGGGCCGCGGTGCAGACACCTGGGCCGAGCTCCACCCGAGCGCGGGCCAGCAGCGCGACCTCTACGAGTGGCTGCGAGACCGCCCCGAGGTGCTGACCGGGGACTCGTTCTTCCACCTCTCGGCTCTCGGGGAACCCCTCGAGGGGCTGAACCTCTGCGGCGCCGGCCGGGTGGTGTGCCTGATCGACCCGGTCGGGGATGTCTACGCCTGCCCCTTCGTCCTCCACGACGAGTTCAAGGCGGGCAACGTCCGCGCCCCGGGCGGGTTCAGCGCGCTCTGGCGGCATTCCGAACTGTTCGCCTCGTTGCGCGAGCCCACCAGCGCCGGCGCCTGCGCCTCCTGCGGCTCCTACGACGCCTGCCGGGGCGGGTGCATGGCGGCCAAGTTCTTCACCGGCCTGCCGCTCGACGGGCCGGACCCGGAGTGCGCGCTGGGCCACGGGGACGCGGAGCGGGCCGAGCTCGGGGGCCACGGCCGGCCGACACCCTCCGCCGACCACTCGGTCCGGGTGCCGGTGCGGCTCGTGGCGCGTGCCTGACCGGGACCTCGAGGCCCCAACCTGGCCTGAGGTCGGCGCGATGGGCGGGACCTGCCTGTTGGTGATCCCGCTCGGCTCTTTCGAGCAGCACGGCCCGCACCTCCCGCTCGACACCGACACCACTATCGCTCGCGCGCTGGCGGAAGGGGTCGCCGACCTCCCCTACGTCCTCGTCGCCCCGGCCCTCGCCTACGGCGCCAGTGGGGAGCACCAGGGGTTCTCCGGCACGCTCTCTATCGGTTCCGCGGCGCTCACCGAGGTCCTGATCGAGCTGGTCCGCTCGGCCCGTGACAGCTGTGCCGCCGTCGTGGCGGTCTGCGCGCACGGCGGCAACGCCGAGGGGTTGGCCGCGGCCAAGCGGCGCTGCGCGGCCGATGGTGACCGGCTGTTGGTCTTCGCCGCCCGGGTCGACGGGGGCGATGCTCACGCCGGCCGGACCGAGACGTCGCTGATGCTGGCGATCGCCCCCGACGAGGTCCGCACCGGCGAGCTGGCCCCGGGGCGGACCGACGACCTCGAGACCCTCTGGCCCGAGCTCCGGGCTGGCGGGGTGCGGGCCGTCTCGGCCAGCGGCGTGCTCGGGGACCCCACCCTGGCCACCGCGGAGGAGGGCCGCCTGCTGCTCGGCACCCTCGTCGACCAGTTGGCCCGCGCCCTCGAGTCGTGGTGGCAGGAGCTGGCGGTAGCCACCACCGGGTCGGCTCCGTCGTGACCAAGGTGGCGGTCGTCACCGGGGCCGCCCGCGGGGTCGGCGCCGCCATTGTCGGAAACCTGGTCGCCGATGGCTGGTCGGTGGTCGCCGTCGACGCCTGCCGCGACGACCCGGCCGTCCCGTACCCGCTGGCCACCCCCGAGGACCTGGGGGCCCTCGCCGACCGCCACGGGCCGTCGGTGGCGCCCTTCGTCGGCGACGTCCGCTCGGGCGCCGACATGACGACGGCGGTTGAGCTCGCCGAGGAGCGGTTCGGTCCGCTCGACGCCGCGGTTGCCGCCGCCGGCGTCCTCGCTGGCGGCGGACCGGTGTGGGAGATGGACGAGGCCGTGTGGCGCACCCTCTTCGACGTGAACGTGGTCGGCGTGCTCCGGCTGGCCGCCGCAGCGGTCCCGGCGCTGGTCGCGCGGCCGGTGCCACGACAGGGCCGCTTCGTGGCCCTGTCGTCGGCGGCTGGCCTGCTTGGACTGCGCCGGCTCGGCGCCTACGTCGCCTCCAAGCACGCGGTGATCGGGCTGGTCCGGGCGCTGGCCGCCGACCTGGCCGGGACCGGGGTGACGGCCAACGCCGTGTGCCCGGGTTCCACGCGCACCGCCATCCTCGAGGCCTCGGCCCGCATCTACGGCCTGAGCTCGATCGAGGAGTTCGACGGCCAGGCGCTCCTCGAGCGGCTCTTGGAACCCGAGGAGCCGGCCGCGCTGGCCGCGTGGTTGTGCGGGGCCGCGTCGAGCGGGATGACCGGGGCGGTGCTCCCGGTCGACGGCGGGATGACGACCTTCTGACGCCTGGTGCCGCCCGCTGGCGCCGCCGACCCGGCGGTAGCGTGGGCCACCCGCCCGGAACCCGGGTGCGGTGGAGGAGGGGCGATGATGTCGAGGGGCCGGTTCGCCCCGGCGGCGGTGAGGGGCTGAGCCGATGGCAGTCGCGTCGTCCGACCCCGCGCTGGCGGCCCTTAACCCCCTGACCGTCCTTGACCACCCGGTGGTCGCCGACCGGCTGGTGCACCTGCGCGACCGGGCGACCGACAACGCCACCTTCCGGCGCCTGACCGCCGAGATCGCCGTCCTGGTCGCCTACGAGGCGCTGCGGGACCTCGAGACCGAGCCGACCACCGTGTCGACTCCCGTGGCCGCCGACGCTCCGGGTCGTCGGATCTCCGAGACCCCCCTCCTCGTCCCGGTCCTGCGGGCGGGCCTCGGAATGGTGCCGGCCATCACCGCCATGCTCGCGCCGGTCGAGGTGGCCCACGTCGGCCTGCGACGCGACGAGACCACGTTGCACTCCACCATGTACCTCGACGCCCTGCCCCGCTCGCTCGCCGGGCGCAGGGTCGTGGTGTGCGATCCGATGCTCGCCACCGGCGGCACCCTGGTGAAGGTCTGCGACCTCGTGGTGGAGCGGGGAGCGGCTGCGACGGCGGTCCTGTGCCTGCTGGCCTCGCTGCCCGGGCTCCGTCGGTTCCGGGCCGCCCACCCCGGCGTGCCGGTCGCCTGCGCCGCGGTCGACCCGGCCCTGGACGAGAACGGCTACATCGTCCCGGGGCTCGGTGACGCCGGGGACCGGCTCTTCGGCCCCCCGGCCTAGCGGTCAGGGCGCCGTCAGCGCCCGATGTCCTCGAACCACAGATCCGGCCGGTCGGCGACGAAGCCAGCCAACAGCTCCAAACACGCCGGATCGGCCAGGTCGAGCACCTCGACGCCGTGCTCGGCCAACCACTCGTGCCCACCCGAGAAGTTCTCCGACTCACCCATGACCACGGCCCCGATGCCGAACTGACGCACCAGCCCGCTGCAGAACCAGCAAGGGGAGAGGGTGGTGACCATGACCGTCCCCGAGTAGTCGCGCCGCCGGCCCGCGTCCCGGAAGGCGTCGGTCTCCGCGTGCACCGAGGGGTCGTCGTCTTGGACCCGACGGTTCCGGCCTCGCCCGAGGAGCTGCCCTTCTCTGGTGAACAGCGCCGCACCCACCGGGATCCCCCCTTCAGCTAGGCCGGCCCTCGCCTCCTCCAGGGCCACCGCCAGAAACTGGCGAGCCTGGTCGGGCGAGATGGGCGACCGGTCACTTGCGGTCATCGGTGTCCTCCGGTCAGAGTCGGACGGTGACGGTGCGCCACGGTACCTACCGGGTGGCGGTGGGCTCGCAGGAGCTGGAGATCCCCCTCGTCCCCTTGGCCGAGGACCTGACCATCGCGTTGCTCATCTCGGTCGACCTCGGTGTGGCCTTCGCCCAGCGGGCCGGGGGAGAGCTGGCTGCCAAGCTCTCGCCCTACGACCCCGAGATCGTGGTGTCGGTGGCCACGATGGGGATCCCGATCGCCATCGAGGTCACGAGGGCTCTTGGGTTCGACGACTACGTGATCCTGCACAAGACGCCCAAGATCCACCTGGCCGACGCGATCGCCGAGCCGGTCCGCTCGATCACGACGGCCACCGCCCAGCGGTTGCTGTTCGACCGGGCCCGCCTGGCCTCGGTCGCCGGCCGGCGGGTGGCCGTGGTCGACGACGTCATCTCGACCGGCGGCTCGACCAAGGCGGCCCTCAACCTCATGCGGCGGGTCGGGGCGGAGCCGGTCGCGGTGGGGACCCTCGTGACCGAGGGCGCCCAGTGGCGCTCGAACCTGGGCGAGGACGCCGCGTTGGTCCAGGCGTTGGGCTCGATCCCGCTGTTCCGCCACGGTCCGGCCGGCGTGCTGGTCGAGGACTGGGAGGGCCTGGGGGGCTCCACGCCGGCTCAGGCGGCCTCGAGCGCCGCCGGCGAGGTCTGACTCTTCGAGCGCGGCCGGCGCAGAAGGTGCGACGGTCAGGCCGAAGAGGCTCCTTGGATCCTCCAGGAGAGGGAGGGCTTCTCGGAGCGATCGAACCCGAGCGAGCCGATCCAGAGTGCTCGCACGCCGTCATTCGCGTGGCCCACGGGCCCGTCCCAGGCGGCAAGAGCCATCCGCGTCGCACCGGAGAGGCTGGTGAAGCCCCGAGGACCCTGAGGTCCGGTCGCGTTCCCGGTGGTTCCACCACGGGCATGGATGGACTGATTGGTGTACGAACCGAGCACCGAGCTCGAGGTGACGTAGCCGATCCCGGCGCTCGCACTGTCCCAGTTGTTCACGCCGTAGAAGAGGTAGTAGGTACCGCCATTTCGAACGATCGTGGGTCCTTCGATGGCCGGAACCTGCCAGGACACCGAATGGGTCAGGAGCAGCGTCGGGTTACTCCCGACCAACGCGGTCCCCGCCCAATCCAGCGCTTGACCCCAGAGGTGGTGATCCCGTTGTCATTGCTCTTCCAGATCAGGTACTGCCGAGGTGGAATCGGGGTACGAGAACGGATCGATCGATCCGTTCTCGTACCCTTGGCAGCCGAGCGGCTCAGGCGAACCGTCGGTGAACTGGCCACCGGGGTTCGACGTCGCCACCGAGATGCACTGTTCGTTCAAGGCCGTGTCTCGTTCAAGGCCGTGTCATGCACGGTGTAGTACATCACCAACTCTTGGCTGACCTGCATGACGTCGGGTGCCCACGTCTGCCCGAAGGACGCCCACGTTGGAAGGTTCGCCAGGGGATCAGTCAGTCCGGTCCACGACTTCAGGTCGGCTGAAGTCATCACCTGGAGACTCACTGGGTTCCCCGTCGCGCAGGCCAAGTACTGCCCGTCCGCCACGATCATGGCGGGATCGGGAAAGTCGCCGGGGTAGGCGGGCACCTCAAAGGTGCTGTGAGCCCGAGCCCGCGCCCGGACCGTCGCCGCTCCGCGGCTCGGCGGCAAATGACGGGGTGGTTCAAGCGAAGATGAGCGCGGCGAATGCCCTGGCGGAGATAACGGAAAAGATCCCTGCCCGCTGTGCGATCTCGCGCCTGTTCACCCTTTCGGCTTTTGTCGATACCCGAGGCCAGCCATTTGCCCTGTTCGTGGGTGGGGATCGGTCCGGATGGATAGGAGTCCCCGCGCGAAGACCGGGTGCTCGGCGTCCCGCCGCTCCTTTCCGGTTCCGGTCAGCGGGTGGCCGTCACCGATTGACGGCACCGCACCCGGTGTCCTCGGTCAGGTTTGGAGAGCAGTCCTACGAGGGCTCATCGAGCGCGGCCAGCATGCGGTCCTGGACGTCGGCCTGGCTCCGCACCCCCCGCCAGCCCAGCGTCAGGTAGACGAGTGCTGCGACCCCGACGCCGAGGAACACGCTGAAGTCGGCCCCGTAGTGGTGCTTGTCGGCGGTGTGGTACGTGACCAGGTTGAGCCAGTGGGGCAGGTGGATGCTGGTCGCCAGGGCCTCGACGGCGGCGAACATCCCGATGAGCTGGGCGATGATCGCCGGCCAGAAGACGCCGCCCGTGCGGTAGTAGAGACCGCCCCGGTCGGTCCGCTGGAGCTCGGCCGGCACGTAGCGCTGCCGCCGCATCCACCAGTCGACGATGAAGATGCCGAACCAGGGCGCGATCCAGACGATGACCAGGTCGACGAAGTCCTTCAGATAGGTGTTGAAGGAGGTGTCGAAGATGGCGGTCATCGCGATCGCCCCGGCGAGGATGCAGTCGATGACGACCGCCCAGTCCCGCTTGATCTTCGCACCCAACGCCTGCAGGGTCACCCCCGAGGAGTACAGGTCCAAGCTGTTGATGGCGAACAGCTGGAGGATGCTGAAGATCAAGAAGACGTCGACGAACCAGGCCGGGATGAAGGACTGGTGGGCAAAGGGCTTGAAGGCGTTGGCCGAGCTCCCGACGTCGCCGAGGAAGGTGCCGACCGCCACCCCGAGCAGCATGATCAGGATCTCGGGGACGGCGGTGCTGAGGAACACCCAGCCCACGATGCCGGCCTTCGACGTCTCCGGAGGGCAGTAGCGGGTGTAGTCGTTGCCGTTCTCGGTCCAGCCGAGGCCCGAGAGCACGATGACGAAGGCCAGGCCCTCCATGTAGGTCTGCCAGTCGGCCGCGTGGGCTACGCCGTGGGTGGTGGCGTGCGGAATGGCGAAGCCGAGCAGGATCGCGAACAGGATCACGAACGGCACCACGAGCGCCCGGAGGGTCTTCAGGATGGTGGCGTGGCCGAGGAATGGCAGGACACCCTGGATGACCACCGCGATGAGCAAGAAGATCACCTTGGCGGCGTCGCCACCTGCGAACCCGGCCTTGGTCTGCAGGACGAGCGCCGCTCCCACGATCAGGATGAGTCCCTCCACCTCGAAGCCGATCTGGGTGAGCCAGTTGAACAGCGAGATGAGCCGGGAGCCGTTGGGCCCGAACCCGGCCCGGTTGGTGGCGAAGACCGTCGTGCCGGTCTGGGGGGCCTGCAGGCTGGCCAGGCCGAGCACGAAGTAGGAGAGGTTCCCGATCAGGATCAGGCTCAGCGCCTGGACGAAGTTGAGCCCGAAGGTCATGAGGACGGCGCCGTAGATGAAGTACTCGATCTGGATGCTGGCGCCGGCCCACATCGCGCCGACGTCGCGGGGCCTCGCCCACCGCTCGCCGGCCGGGACGTAGTCGATCCCGTGGGTCTCGATCCGGAACGCCTGATCCGTGGCGGGCAGCGCCTCCTCCACGATGGTGGCCAATGTCCCCTCCTCCAGCACCGTCCTGCGCCTCGCCGAGACGGAAGGGCTCCCTGGGCCAACCCGCGGCGCGAGAAGGATGGGCGACACTTGGGGGCCGCGTCAAGCGGGCTGTTGATGGCGGGGTCGCGCCGTCAACCATGGCCGGTCGCGCCGGGCCCCCGAGCGATGTGCCGCGTCGCTCGGGTAGCGCGCGCCCGGCCCGCCTGCACCGACGATCCTCCGAGACAGGAGGAACGGACCACGCTGGCCTAGGGTCGCCGTCGGTGTTCGACGACGGCATCCCCGACCACGCCGGAGTGGCCGAGCTGGCCGAAGGTCTCGCCACCGGCCGGTGGACCAGTGCGGGGCTGGTGGCGGCCTACCGCGCCCGCATCGAACGGCTGGACACGCGGTTCGGCTCGGTGCGCGGGGTCCTGGAGGACTGCGAGGAGCAAGCGGCGGCCAGCGACGCCTGCCGGGCGGCCTCGGGGCCGCGGAGCCCGCTCGAGGGTGTGCCGGTGGTCGTGAAGGACAACATCGACGTCGCCGGCGTCCCCACCACCGCTGGCGCCCTCGCCCTCGAGCGCTCGGTCCCTGGGCGCGACGCCCCGCTCGTGCGGCGCCTGCGTGAGGCAGGGGCGGTGGTCCTGGCCAAGACGAACCTCTCGGAGCTGGCCAACTTCCTCACCGAACACATGCCCTCGGGCTACTCCTCCCTCGGCGGTCAGGTGCTCAACCCCTACGACACCGCCCTCACCCCGAGCGGGTCCTCCAGCGGGTCGGCCAGCGCGCTATCGCTCGGCCTCGCCCCGGTCGCCGTCGGGACCGAGACCGACGGTTCCATCACCAGCCCGTGCGAGCACCAGAGCCTGGTGGGGGTGAAGCCCACGCTCGGACTGGTGAGCCGGACCGGCATCCTGCCCATCGCCCCCAGCCAAGACACGGCGGGCCCGATGGCCACGTCGGTCGCCGACGCCACGGTGCTCCTCGGGGTGATCGCCGGCAGCGACCCGGACGACCCGAGCACCGAGGGCGCCGACGAGATCGCAGGCCAACTGCGCGGGCTTCGAACCTCTTGGCCACCGCTCGCCGAGGCCCGGGTGGCCGTGGTCGTCACGGTGCCCGAGGGCGCCCGGCGCGAGGAGGGCCGGAGCCGCGACGACCGCCGGGGCTGTCACGACGCCCTCCTGGCCGCGCTCCGCTCGGCCGGCGCCACGACCGTTGAGGTGGCCGTCGAGTACCAGCCCCAGGACGACGAGATGGCCGTGTTGACCTTCGAGTTCGCGCCGGCGGTCGACGCCTACCTCGCCGCGCTGGGTCCGGCGGCGCCGGTCAGGACCATGGCCGAGCTGGCCCGGTGGAACGCCGCCCACTCCGACCAGGCACTGAAGTTCGGCCAGGCCCACGTCGAGCGGGCCCTGGCCATCGACCACGAGACCGCTCGGTCGGCCCACGAGGCGAGGCGCGACGGCGTCCGGGCCGCTGCCCTCCGCGCGCTCGAGGCGGCGATCGGTGACCTCGAGGCGATCCTGTTCCCGGGCACCGGGGGGACCAGTCTGGCCGCCCGGGCCGGGTGGCCGAGCCTGGTGCTCCCAGCCGGATATGGGGCTGGGAGCCACCGACCGATCGGAGCGACCCTGGTGTCCCGGCCCTGGACGGAGCCCCGGCTGTTGGCGATCGCCGCCGGCCTGGAGCTGGCGCACCCGGTGCGACGCCCTCCCTGGGCGATCAACCCAGCGGCCTTCCGCGGCCTCAGCTGAGGACCCGTCTCGCGCCGGTCGGGGACGTCGCGGCGGTTCGGTAGCGTACGACCGGTGCAAGCATGTTCCTCTCCGTCGCTCGCCGCGCCCGCGCCGGGGCAGGAGCCCTCGACCGACGCGGTCATCTCGGCGCGGGGTCTGTCCAAGCGCTTCGGGGACCTGGTCGCCGTGGACGGGATCGACTTCGACATCGCCAAGGGCGAGTCGTTCGGGTTCCTCGGCCCCAACGGCGCCGGCAAGACCTCGACCATGCGAATGATCGCGTGCATGTCGCCCAAGACCGCAGGGACCCTGCGGGTGCTCGGCATGGACCCCGAGACCGACGGGCCGGCCATCAGGGGACGCATCGGGCTGGTGCCCCAGGAGGACAGCCTGGACCTGCAGCTCACCGTCTTGGACAACCTGATGATCTACGGCCGCTACTTCGACCTGCCGAAGCGGGTGATCAGGGAGCGGGCGGAGCGGCTCCTCGCCTTCGCCGAGCTGAGCGAACGGGCCCACGACACCGTGGAGCCGCTGTCGGGGGGCATGAAGCGGCGGCTCACGATCGCTCGGGCACTCGTGAGCGAGCCGAGCCTGCTCATCTTGGACGAGCCGACCACCGGCCTGGACCCCCAGGCCCGGCACCTCCTGTGGGACCGCCTCTACCGGCTGAAGAGCGAGGGGGTGACGCTCGTGATCACCACCCACTACATGGACGAGGCCGAGCAGCTCTGCGACCGGCTGGTGGTGATGGACAAGGGGCGGATCGCCGCCTCCGGGCCGCCGCCGGCGCTCATCGATCGCTACTCGACGAGGGAGGTGCTCGAGTTGCGCTTCCTCGGCACCGATCCGCCCGGGGACGCGCTGAGCGGGATCGGCGAGCGGATCGAGGTGCTGCCCGACCGGGTCCTCATCTACGCCGACGACGGCGACGGTGCCATGAGCGAGGTCACCGACCGCGGCGTCGAGCCCAGCGCGTGGCTCGTGCGCCGTTCGAGCCTCGAGGACGTCTTCTTGTCGTTGACCGGGCGCACGCTCATCGACTGATCGGGGGGCTTCGGTCGTGACGACCGATCTCGAGACTTGGGGGATCCAGTACGCGCAGGGGGCACGGATGCCCCCGAGCCTGCGCGTGCTGCGGTACCACTTCTACACCTACCTGCGGACGTGGCGGTCATCCCTCACGACCAGCTTCCTCGCGCCCGTCCTGTACCTGGCGGCGATGGGGGTCGGCCTCGGCTCGCTCATCAACCACCACGTCGGCACGGTCGACCACGTGCGCTACCTGACCTTCGTCGCCCCGGGCCTGCTCGCCGCCAGCGCCATGCAGGTGGCGGCGAGCGATTCGATGTACCCGGTGATGGCGGCGATCAAATGGATCCGTACCTACTACGCCATGCTGGCCACCCCCCTGAAGGTGTCCGACGTCCTCATCGGCCACTTCGCCTGGGTGACGATGCGCCTCGTCCTCACCGCCGTCACCTACCTCGGGGTCATGGCGGCGTTCGGGACCGTGCACTCCCCCCTGGCGGTCCTGGCCGTGCCGACCGCCATCCTGACCGGCCTGTCGTTCTCCGCGCTCATCTCGGCCTTCGCCGCGACCCAGGAGAACGACCAGGGGTTCGCCACCATCTCGCGCATGGGGCTCATCCCGCTGTTCCTCCTGTCGGCCACCTTCTTCCCGATCAGCCAGCTGCCCGGATGGATGCATCCCCTCGCCTACGCCACCCCGCTGTACCACGGGGTCGACCTGTGCCGGATGCTGACCCTGGGCGGGGTCGACTGGGTCTCGGCCGCCTGGGACCTCGTGTACCTGGTTGCCCTCACCGGCGCCGGGGTGCTCCTCTCCCGCCGGCTCTTCGCCCGGCGCCTGGTGGTATGAGCGAGCCCGGCGCCCTCACCCTCGCCCGAAATGGCGGTCTGGTCGTGCCCTTGGGACCCCGGATCACCCCGCTCGCCCTCCTCGGTCGGAGCGGGGCCAAGCGGGTGTTCCAGCGCAACGTCGTCGTCTACCGCCGCGGCTGGAAGTTCCTCGTCTCGGGGTTCTTCGAGCCGTTCTTCTACCTGGTCTCGATCGGGCTCGGCTTGAGCAAGCTGGTCGGGGCGGTCCACCTCGACGGCCACGCCTTCCCCTACACGGTCTTCGTCGCCCCCGGCCTCCTCGCGGCCTCGGCGATGAACGGTGCGATCTTCGACTGCACCTTCAAGATCTTCTTCCAGCTGAAGATCATGAAGGTCTACGACTCGATGCTGTCCACGCCGCTGTCCCCCGGTGACGTCGCGGCCGGGGAGCTCTTGTGGGCGCTCGCCCGGGGCGGCCTCTACTGCGGGGTCTTCATCTGCGTGATGGCCGGGTTCGGCTACGTGGGCACCCCGTGGGTGGTCCTGTGCTTCCCCGGCGCGATCTTCGCCGGGTACGCGTTCGCCGGGGTGGCCATGGCCGGCACCTCGTTCATGCGCAGCTGGCAGGACTTCGACTTCGTGTTCCTGGCCGCCCTGCCCCTGTTCTTGTTCTCGGCCACCTTCTACCCGCTCGCCGTCTACCCCGGCTGGCTGCAGCTGGTGATCCGCTGCACCCCCCTGTACCAGGCGGTGGCCCTGTTGCGGGGGCTCGACCTCGGGTTGTTCACCTGGTCGCTCCTCGGCCACGTCGCGTACCTGGTGGCGATGGGTTCGGTGGGCCTGGCCGTCACCGCCCGGCGCCTGGCCCGGCTGGTCCTGCCCTGAGCCCTGCGCTGGCGCGGCGTCGGGCCGTCGGGGGAGTCTTGAGCGACGTTCGCAGAGGGGGAGGGGGCCATGGACCTCGAGCTCGAAGGCAAGGCGGTGCTCGTGACCGGCGGGTCCAACGGGCTCGGACGGGCCCTGTGCCAGCGCCTGGTGGCCGAGGGGGCGGCCGTGGCCTTCTGCGGGCGCGACCCCGAGCGGATCGAGGGGACTCGGGCCGACCTCGAGGCCGAAGGGGGACGGGTGCTCGCGGTGCGGGCCGACGTCACCAAGCCCGCCGACCTCGCCCGGCTGGTCGAGGGCACGCTCGAGCGGTTCGGGCGCATCGACGGGTTGGTCAACAACGCCGGCCGGGGTGCCGCCCGGCCGCTCCTCGAGCTGACCGACGCGGACTGGGACGAGGACCTGGCCCTGAAGCTGCAGGCTGCGACGCGTCTGTGTTCGCTCGGGTTGGAGGCTCTTGGGCGCGAGGGCGGCTCGATCGTGAACGTGCTGGCCATCGGGGGCAAGACACCGGGGTCCGGGTCCATGCCGTCGTCGGTGAGCCGGGCGGCGGGCCTCGCCCTCACCAAGGTCCTGTCCAAGGAGGCCGGACCGGCCGGCGTCCGGGTGAACGCCGTCATGATCGGGCTGGTCGAGAGCGGCCAGTGGGCACGGCGGGCCGCCGCCGCCGGCACGCCGGTCGACGCGTGCTACGAGGACATGGCCAAAAGATCGGGCATCCCGCTCGGCCGGGTCGGGCGGGCCGAGGAGTTCGCCGATCTCGTCGCGTTCTTGCTGTCACCCCGGGCCGGCTATGTGAGCGGGGCGGCGATCAACCTCGACGGCGGCCTGTGCGCCGTCGTGTGACATGAGCGTGTCCCCCGAGCCGCTCGTCGCGACGGCCCCGCTCCAAGGGACGGTCGTCTCGCTCGTCGCGCTCGGCCAGGAGGTGGCGGCGGGTCAGACGGTGGCGGTCCTCGAGTCCATGAAGATGGAACACGTCGTGGTGGCCGAGGTGGCGGGGACGGTGCTCGAGGTCGGGCCCCGGGCCGGCGACACGGTCGAGAAGGGCGACCCGCTCGTCGTCATCGAGCCCGGTGGGGCCGCGACGTCGGCGCCGGTCGAGCCGACCGATGCCGTCCCGGGCCTCCGTCCCGAGCTGGCCGAGCTGCAATCCCGGCGAGCGCGCCTCGAGGACGGCGCCCGGCCGGAGGCCATGGCCCGCCGGCACGCCACCGGCCACCGGAGCGCCCGGGAGAACCTGGCCGACCTGATCGACGAGGGCTCCTTCGTCGAGTACGGCGGTCTGGTGATCGCGGCCCAACGGCGGCGGCGCGCGGTCGAAGAGCTCATCGAGCGGACGCCCGGCGACGGGCTGGTGGGCGGGCTCGCCCGCGTGAACGGGGACCTGGTCGGCGAGGACCGGGCCCGCTGCGCCGTCGTCTCCTACGACTACACCGTCTTGGCCGGGACCCAGGGACACATGAACCACCGGAAGAAGGACCGGCTCTTCGAGCTCATCGAGCGGATGCGGCTGCCGCTGGTCCTTTTCGCCGAGGGCGGCGGCGGCCGTCCCGGCGACACCGACGGGGCCGGCGTGACCGGCCTCGACACCCGGGCCTTCGCGCTGTTCGCCAACCTGAGCGGCCTGGTCCCGCTGGTGGGGGTGGTGGGGGGTCGCTGCTTCGCCGGCAACGCCGCCTTGCTCGGCTGCTGCGACGTGATCATCGCCACCGCCGACACCACGCTCGGGATGGGCGGTCCGGCCATGATCGAGGGGGGCGGCCTCGGGGTGTTCCAGCCCGAGGCGGTCGGCCCGATGTCGGTGCAGGTGGACAACGGGGTCGTCGACGTGGCGGTCGAGGACGACGAGGCCGCCGTGGCCGCGGCCAAGAGGTACCTCTCCTACTTCCAGGGACCGGTCGTCGAGTGGGATTGCGCCGACCAAGAGGCGCTGCGGGCGTGTGTGCCCGAGGACCGTCGCCGGGTCTACGACGTCCACCGGGTCCTCGAGCTCCTGGTCGACACGGGCTCGGTCCTCGAGCTGCGCCCCACCTACGGCCCGGCCATGGTGACGGCGCTCTGCCGCCTCGAAGGGTGGCCGGTCGGGGTGGTGGCGAACAACCCCGTGCACCTCGCCGGCGCGATCGACGGCCCGGCAGCCAACAAGGCGGCCCGGTTCCTCGCCCTCTGCGACGCCTTCGACCTCCCGGTCGTCTTCCTCTGCGACACCCCCGGGTTCATGGTCGGACCCGAGGCGGAGCGGGCGGCCCTGGTGCGCCACGCCGGCCGGCTCTTCGTCACCGGGGCCAGCCTGACCGTGCCGTTCTGCACGGTGGTCCTGCGCAAGGGCTACGGCCTGGGCGCCCAGGCCATGGCTGGCGGGAGCTTCCGCGAGCCGCTGTGGATCGGTTCCTGGCCGACCGGCGAGTTCGGTGGCATGGGGCTGGAGGGGGCGGTCCGGCTCGGCTACCGCCGCGAGCTCGAGGCGGTGGAGGACGAGGCCGAGCGCGAGGCGCTGTTCGAGGCGATGGTGCAGCGCTCGTACTCGGTTGGCAAGGCCCTCAACGTGGCCACCTACTTCGAGCTCGACGAGGTCATCGACCCGGCCGAGACCCGGGGGCGGTTGTCGGCCGTCCTCGCCGCGGCCCCGGCCCCGGCGCCCCGGACGACGAAGAAGCGTCCGGTCGTCGATCCGTGGTGAGTCCTACCCGCCCATTGTCCGGCGCCCCGCGGACGGGCTAGGTTCGTGGCCTTCGGGGATGGGCCGACCGTACCCGAAGGGTCTTGGGATGAGGGGGTTCCGCGGGCGGCGCCCCGGGGAGTTGGCGAAGGCCGCTCCCCAGGGGCGGTCGTCCATCCCTCCCGAACGGCCCTTCCCCGACCGACCCGTTCTCCTAGACCTTCAGTTCTGCTGGGCCACCAGGACCACTTTGCCGAGCTTGCGACCGGCCTCGAAGCGGTCGTAGGCCGCCGCGGCCTCGGCGAACCCGAAGGTGGCGCAGACCGGGACCCTGAGCGCCCCCGAGGCTAGGTGCGGCAGAACGTGGCGTCGCACCCCCTCGACCACCGACCCCTTGGCCACTCGGTCGCGCGCCCGCAGCGTCGAGCCCGAGATGCGGGCCCGCTTGGCCATCACCGCGCCGAGCTGGAGCGCGACCTCGCCACCGCTGCCGATGCCGATGACCGCGATCCTCCCGCCGACGCCCAGCGCGCCGAGGGCGCTCGGGAAGCTGGCCGCACCGACCAGCTCGAGGATCACGTCGTAGGGGCCGTGCTCGGCCAGCGCGCCGGGATCGACCGTCTCGTGGGCCCCGAGGGCGGTCAGCTCCCCGCGGCGGTCGGGATCGCGGACCGAGGCGACCACGGTCGCACCGGCGAGGCGACCCAGCTGGACGGCAGCGGTGCCGACGCCGCCAGCGGCCCCGGTGACCAGCAGACGCTCGCCTGATGCCAGGTCGGCTTGGCTGAACAGCGCGTCGAAGGCGGTGCAGAACGTCTCGGGGAACCCGCCGGCCTCGTCCCACGCGACGCCCTCGGGGACCGCCAGCGCGTGGGCCTCGTCGACTACCGCGATCTCGGCCTGGCCGCCCCCGCCCAACAGGCCCATGACCCGGTCGCCGGGGGCGAACCGACGGACCTGGCGCCCCACTGCCACGACCACCCCGGCCATCTCCAGGCCCGGGACGTCCGCCGGGGACCCCGGGGGTGCCGGGTACACTCCCCGGCGCTGGCCGAGGTCGGCGCCGTTGAGGCCGGCGCCCCGCACCGAGACGGCGAGTTCGGTATCGCCGGGCACCGGGTCGGGTTGCTCGGTCCAGAGGAGCTCACCGTTCGCGATCACCACGGCGTGCATGCGTCCTCCTCGGTCCCGGTCAGTCGCGAGCCTGGCCCAAGGGCCCGGGACGGCGCCACCACAAAGCCGGGGTCGCTACTGCGCCACCGGGTCCGGGTCGACCAGCACCCCGGGGTTCATCACGCCGCCCGGGTCGACCGCACGCTTGGCCGCCCGCAGCGCCGCGGCGAACAGCTCGGGACGCTCCCGGTCGTACCAGGGTCGGTGCTGACGACCGACCGCGTGGTGGTGGGTGATGGTGCCCCCGGCGGCCTCGATGGCGTCCGATGCCGCCGCCTTGACGGCGGCTTGCTGGCCGAGCGGGTCGGCGCCCGAGCGGTAGGCGCCGAGGTAGGTGTAGTAGGGCGCCGGACCGTCGGGGTAGACGTGGGTGAACCGGCAATTGAGCGTTCCCCCGCCACAGGCCTCGTCCAGTGCGGCCGTCGTGGCCTCGCGCACCGCTTGGTCGAAAGTGGGCCAGCGGTCCCAGGTGATCGCGGTCTCGAAGGTACCCGAGACGAGCCCGAGTCCGGCGTTGGCCCCCCCGAGGCCACCGGAGCCGGGGATGAAGGCCTGCCGCCAGGCCCCGACCGCACCCGAGCGCCCAGTGGCCTCACCGTGGCCGTCGTCGACGACCAGCTCGTCGTCGGCGACGAGGCCTCCCGAGGCCCGGGCGATGCCCACCGCCAGCTCGAGGAGCGCCCGTTGGGACACCTCGGCCGACTCGAAGCCGATGATCAAGAGTGCCTGGCCGCCTTCGACCCCGGCGCTGCCGGCCGCGAGCTCGGGGTCGAGGAGGCGGAGGTTGGCCGGCCACAGCTTGGCCTGGACGAGCCGCCGGGTGGCCTCGTAGCCGGCCGCCCAGTCGGCGAAGCGGACTCCGGCCGTGGCCCGGAAGCGGGGCCGGGCCTGGATCCGCATCCAGGCCTCGGTGATGACGCCGAGGATCCCCTCGGAGCCGATGACGAGTCGGTTGGGGTCCGGGCCGGCGCCCGAGCCCGGGAGCCTGCCGGTCTCCAGCCACCCGTTCGGGGTCAGCATCCGCACCGACTCGACGAACTCGTCGATGTGGGTGTGGTTGGTCGCGTAGTGCCCGCCGGAGCGGGTCGCGATCCAACCCCCGAGGGTCGAGCCGGTGAAGCTCTGGGGGAAGTGCCTCAGGGTGAACCCGAGCGGGCGGAGCTGGTCCTCGAGGTGGGGACCGAAGACCCCGGCCTGGATGCGGGCCGCGCGCGAGATGTCGTCGACCTCGAGGACCCGGTCAAAATGGTCGAGGGCCAGGGTCACGACCGATCCTCGGTCCTCCGGCGGGGTGACGCCGCCGACGACCGAGGAGCCCCCGCCGTAGGGGACCACGCAGTGCCCGGCGTCCCCGCACCAGTCGAGGACCGCCTCGAGCTCTCCTTCGGTGCGCGGGTGGGCGACGGCGTCGGGCGGGTTCGGGTACCGGCCGAAGGGGGCATGATCGACCCGGTCGTAGCCGTAGGAGTGGTAGGCGCGTTCCCAGGTGTCCTGGCGGCAGAAGCCGGCGAGCGACGCGGGGACGGCCACCCGCGGGGCACGCAGGGCCAGCTCGTCGACCGTGGGGATGCGGGGGGCGGTCAGCTCGGTCCCGAACCGGGCCGACAGCGACGCCGCCACCTCTTGGCGGCGCGCCTGGGTTGGCTCGTCGGCCTCCAGGCCCCACATCCACAGGCTTCGGCGCGGCGCCACGTCGGGCTCCTCTGTCGTCACGGGTCGGCGGGGCGGACGCGGCCCCGGCTGGATGGTATCGGCCGCGACGATTGGCCGATCGATCCGTTAGCCTCCCGGCCATGGCTCTTTTCGACATCCCCATCGCGACCCTCGACGGCCGGTCGGCATCCCTGGCTGCGTACCAGGGCAAGACGCTCCTCATGGTCAACGTCGCCTCCAAGTGCGGCCTCACCCCCCAGTACACCGGGCTGGAGGAACTCCAGAAGACCTACGGCGACCGGGGGTTCAGCGTGCTCGGATTCCCCTGCAACCAGTTCGGCGGCCAGGAGCCAGGCACCCCCGAGGAGATCGCCACCTTCTGCTCCAGCACCTACGGGGTGACGTTCCCCATGTTTGAGAAGATCGACGTGAACGGGGAGCACCGCCACCCGATCTACCAGGAGCTGACCCAGGTCCCCGACGCCGAGGGCAACGCCGGCGACATCCAGTGGAACTTCGAGAAGTTCCTCGTGGCCCCGTCCGGTCAGATCGTGGCCCGGTTCCGTCCGCGGACCGAGCCGCAGGACCCGACCGTCCTCGAGGCCATCACCGCCAACCTGCCGGCCTGAGCGCCGACCCCGGCCGGCGGGCACGCCGATGACCGCCGGCTTCGACGCGTCCATCTTCGACATGGACGGGCTCCTCGTCGACTCCGAACCCCTGTGGCAGGTGGCCGAGGTCGAGATCCTCGGTGCCCTCGGGGTGCCCGTCGACCCCCACCGGTGCCGACAGACCAAGGGGATGTTCGTCGGCGAGGTGACCGCGTACTGGCACGGGCGCTTCCCCTGGCACGGGCCGTCCACCGACGAGGTCGCGGTGCGGGTCGTCGACCGGGTCTGCGAGCTGGTCGTCGAGCGCGGCGTCCTGCAGCCCGGCGTGCACCGGACGATCGAGCTGTGCCGATCCCACGGCCTCGCGCTGGCGGTCGCCTCGTCCTCGGGGTACCGGCTGATCGAGCTGGTCCTCGACCACTTCGGGCTGGACGCGTCGTTCCCCATCGTCCACTCGGCCGAGGACGAGCTACTCGGCAAGCCTCACCCCGGCGTCTACCTCGGGGCGGCGGCCAAGCTCGGGGTCGAGCCGACCCGCTGCCTCGCCTGGGAGGACGCCGCCGCCGGCGTGCTGGCGGCCAAGGCCGCCCGGATGGTGTGCGTCGCCGTGCCCGAGGCGGCCGAACGGGACCGGCCGGCCTTCGCCATCGCCGACGCCGTCCTCGGGTCGCTGACCGAGGTCGACGAGCGGCTCTACGACTCGCTGGTCGCCGCCAGCGCGCTGCCCGGTCTCGGCGCGCCCGAGGTCCCCGCCGAACACGCCGGCTGAAGCCTCGGCCCGTCGGGTCCCGAGCGGCGCGCCGGTCGTCACGAGTAGGCGTGGACAGGCCGTAGGCTTGCCCGCACCGATCGGCCCGGTCGGCGCGACCACGACGAAGAGACCCGTTCGAGAGCCCGATGTTTCGACCCATCCCCCCCGACGTCGACTTCGTGGCCCTCGAGAAAAACGAGCTCCTGCGGTGGGCGGACCACGACGTGTTCGCCCGCTCGATCGCCCAGCGCGAGGGCGCCCCCCCATGGATCTTCTACGAGGGACCGCCGACCGCCAACGGCAAGCCCGGGATCCACCACGTGTGGACCCGCGTCTACAAGGACCTGTTCTGCCGGTTCCGGACCATGCGCGGCCACCGGGTCGCCCGCCGGGCCGGGTGGGACACCCACGGCCTCCCGGTCGAGGTCGAGGTCGAGAAGCGCCTCGGCATCAGCGGGAAGCGCCAGATCGAAGAGGAGGTGGGGGTCGCCGAGTTCGTCCGCCTGTGCCGGGAGTCGGTATACGCCTACGTCGAGGACTGGCGGGAGGTCACGGTCCGGATCGGCTACTGGGTCGACCTCGACGACGCCTACTGGACGCTCGACTCCCACTACGTGGAGTCGGTGTGGTGGCACCTCCGCCAGCTCTACGACCAGGGTCTGCTGTACGAGGACATCAAGGTGGTGCCCTACTGCCCCCGGTGCGGCACCGGGCTGTCGAGCCACGAGCTCGGTCAGCCCGAGGTCTACCGGGACGAGGAGGACGAGAGTGCGTTCGTCCGGCTCCCCCTCGTGGACCCCGACCCGTTTCGCCTCGCCGGCGCGACCTCGCTCGTCGTGTGGACGACCACGCCGTGGACCCTGCCGGCCAACACCGGGGTGGCGGTCAACCCCGAGCTCACCTACGCGGTGGTCGACGGGATGGTGGTGGCCGAGGACCTGGTCGAGGAGGTTCTGGGTCCCGGGGCGGTGGTCGCCGGGCGGGTCGGCGGCGGCGAGCTGGTCGGGCTCCGCTACACCAGGCCCCTGGAGATGGTCGAGGTCGACCCGGGTGACGACGGCTGGCGGGTGATCGCTGGCGACTTCGTGACCACCGAGGAGGGCACCGGGCTGGTGCACATGGCGCCGGCGTTCGGCGAGATTGACCGCCAGGCCGGCCGCCAGCACGGGCTCCCGGTCCTCAACCCGGTGGGGCCCGACGGCCGGTTCACCGACGCCGCCGGCTGGCTCGCCGGGCGCGAGGTGCGCGACGCCAACCACGACATCAACGACGCATTGGAGGCGAGCGGGCTGCTCTTGCGCCGCATGCCCTACGTGCACTCGTACCCGCACTGCTGGCGCTGCCGCACCCCGCTCATCTACTGGGGCAAGCCCAGCTGGTACGTGGCCACCGCCAGCCGCAAGGACGACCTGGTGGCAGCGAACCAGACCATCGACTGGCACCCGGCCTACATCCGGGACGGCCGGTTCGGCGAGTGGCTGGCCAACAACGTCGACTGGGCGCTGTCCCGGGACCGGTTCTGGGGCACCCCGTTGCCGATCTGGCGCTGCGAGGTCGGCCATGTCACTTGTATTGGCTCGCTGGCCGAGCTCTCCAACCTGGTCGGGAGCGACTTGTCGGGCCTGGATCCCCACCGGCCAGCCATCGACGAGGTCACCTTCGCCTGTCCGGGCTGCGCCGACGACGGCGTGCCCCGAACCGCCAAGCGGATCGAGCCGGTGATCGACGCCTGGTTCGACTCCGGCTCGATGCCGGCGGCCCAGGTCGGCTACCCCTACCGGCCGGGATCGGCCGAGCTGTTCCGCTTCCCGGCCGACTTCATCTCCGAGGCGATCGACCAGACCCGGGGGTGGTTCTACTCCCTCCTGGCCGTCAACACCCTGGTCTTCGGGTCATCCCCGTACCGGCACGTCGTCTGCCTGGGACACATCGTCGACGCCCAGGGCCGCAAAGCCTCCAAGTCGCTCGGCAACGTGTTCGACCCCTGGGAGGTGCTCGACAGCCGGGGGGCGGACCCCATGCGGTGGTGGATGTTCAGCCAGGGCTCGCCGTGGACTCCGACCCAGGCCGGGTTGCCGGCCATCGACGTCGCCACCCGCGAGACCCTGCTCACGCTGTGGAACACCTTCAGCTTCTTCACCACCTACGCGGCCGCCAACGGGTTCCGGTCCGACGACCCGCGGATCCCCGCGCCCGAGGTCCGGCTGGAGCTCGACCGCTGGTTGCTGTCGCGCCTCGCCACCTCGAGCGCCGAGGTCACCGACGCGCTCGACCGCTACGACCCGTACCGGGCGGCCACTGCCCTGGCCCGGCTGATCGACGAGATCTCCAACTGGTACGTGCGCCGGAGCCGCCGCCGCTTCTGGCACACCGATCCCGACGCCCCGGCCGGCGACACCCTGTCGGCGCACGCGACTCTGCTCGAGACGCTGACCACGGTGGCCCTGCTGTTGGCGCCGTTCTGCCCGTTCCTGGCCGACTTCTTGTGGCGGGAGCTCACCGGGGCCAGCGACGACGCCTCGGTGCACCTGGCCGACTGGCCGACCGTCGAGGCCACCCGCATCGATCCGGTCCTCGAGGCCCAGATGGCCCAGGCCCGTCGGCTGGCCTCGCTGGGTCGGGCGGCCCGCAGCGAGGCCGGCGTCAAGGTGCGCCAGCCCCTGGCCCGTGCGCTGGTCCTCCTGCCCCCCGACGCCCCGGGGCTCCTGGCCGAGGTGGTCGCCGACGAGTTGAACGTCGACCGGGTCGAGATCGCCGCGGAGCTCGAGGAGCTGATCGACGTCCAGCTGGTCCCAAACTTTCGGGTGCTCGGGCCCAAGCTCAAGGCCAAGGTCCAGGAGGCCAAGGCCGCCCTCGCCGCTCTCGATGCCGGCGCGGCGGCCGCGGCGCTCGAGGCCGGGCACCCGATCCGGATCACCCTCGACGACGAGGAGGTGGAGATCGACCCGGGCGATGTCGAGTTCCAGGTGCGCGCCCGGGAGGGCTACGCGGTGTCCCGGGAGGGCAACGAGGTCGTCGCGCTCGACGTCGCGCTGGACCAGGACCTGCTCGCCAGAGGCATGCTCCGGGACCTGATCCGTCAGGTGCAGGACCTCCGCCGGGAGGCCGGCCTCGAGGTGACCGATCGCATCCGCCTGACCCTCGAGGGGGCGGGGGAGCTCCGGGGATTCTTCGCCCAGCTGGCCCGAGAGGTGCTGGCGGTCGAGGTCGTCGAGGGCGAGGGCGAGGGCCTCGGCTCGCCGATCGAGCTCGGTCCCGAGACCTGGCGGGCGTGGATCGAGCGCGCCTAGTGTCCCGCTTCAGAGATTCCTAGGGATATAGGAATTTTGGTCGGTTTCGGCGCGTTGTGCCTTTCATCAGCGACGATGGGGAGGCAGCGATGGCAGACCGAGGCCGGCCGAAGGTAGAGCTCATCTTGAGCGACGACGAGCGGGAGACGCTCGAGCGCTGGGCGCGTCGACCCAAGACCCGGGTTCGACAGTTGAGGGCGAGTCTCGGGCACACGTCGG
>DAHUZS010000031.1 GCA_027315045.1 Acidimicrobiaceae bacterium | reverse complement strand
GCCCGGCTCGGGGAGCCTCAAGGTCGACTCCGAAGTGGAGCCCATTGATGCCGTGGAGCGGTCGGTCCTCTTGGCCACTCGCTGGGGTCGTCCTGGCCAGCACGTGACCATCCAGAGGACCTGTGAGGTCGAGGTAGACGGTCTTCCTCAGGAGGCTCGCCTGTACTTACCGTGGGACGCTGCTGATCCGACGGACTGGGCCTGCTTGGTCCCGCTGCTTGGGGTGGTACTCCGGGCTAGGCCCAATACCACTTAGTTAGGGGTGGGGCCGTGTAGAGTCGGCCCATGCCGCGAGCTGGTCAGGTCAAGGTTCGAGACGACGATCGCCTCACGGACCGGATCGCAGTGGGGGTGCTCACGTCGACCTTCCCGCCCGCCCTCGTCGACGAAGTGCTCGAGGTGACCGGTCGCGCGTCGCAGCGTCATCGGCTGTTGCCGGCGCGGGTGGTGGTCTACTTCACCCTGGCGATGTGCCTGTGGGCCGACGAGGAGTACGTCGAGGTCGCCCGGCTGCTCGTCGGTGGCCTGAGGACGATGGCGCGATGGCGGGGGTCGTGGCGGGTGCCCACCTCGGGAGCGATCACCCAGGCACGTGCCCGACTCGGCTCTTCGGCACTGAAGACGCTCTTCGAGCGGGTCGCCGGCCCGATCAGCACCGAGGGCGCAACCGGCTCGTGGTGGCGAGGCCTGCGGCTCGTGGCGATCGACGGGACGGTATTCGACCTGCCGGACACGCCGGCCAACGACGCCCACTTCGGGCGGCCGGGATCTGGCCGGGGCGAGGCCCAGGGCGCCTTTCCTCAGGCCCGCGTGGTGGCACTCGCAGAGTGCGGCACGCACGCGATCATCGGCGCTGAGATCGGGCCGTGCACGAGCGGTGAGACGACCCTCGCTCGCCCGCTGCTCAGGCTGCTCAAGAAGGGGATGCTCTTGCTCGTCGACCGGGGCTTTCCCGGCTACGAGCTGTGGCGAGAAGCGGCAGCGACCCGCTCCGAGCTGTGCTGGCGGACGAAGTCGAACGCGGTGCTGGCGGTCGTGACGACGCTTCCCGACGGCTCCTACCTCTCGACGCTCCGGCCGCCTCGGGGCAATCCTGGGTCCCCGATCACCGTCCGGGTGATCGAGTACACCCTCACCCACCCCTCGCGTGCAGGCGACGAGAGCCCGATCCGGCTCATCACCACCCTGCTCGACCCGACCGAGGCACCTGCCCTCGAGCTCGCGGCCCTCTACGGCGAGCGGTGGGAGGAGGAGAACGCCTTCGACGAGCTGAAGACCCACCAGCGGGGCGCAGGACGAATACTGCGCTCCAAGTCACCGGAGATGGTGGTCCAGGAGATCTACGCCCACCTGCTCGTCTACTTCGCGATCAGGTCCCTCATCAACCGAGCCGCCGAGGAAGAGGAGCTCGATCCGGACAGGGTTTCCTTCGTCGCCTCGCTCCGAGTCGCCCGCCGCCAGGTCACCGACCAGGTGGCCTTTTCCCCCTGAGCACCTCGCGACCGCCATCACCGAGGCGACGGCCGAGATGCTGCGCCGGCTCAACAAGCGCCGATTGCGGGTCAACCCGCGGGTCATCAAGCGCAAGATGTCCAACTGGGCGGTGAAACGTGCCCACCACCGCAACCCCGCTCGGCCGAAGGCACCACCCCGCGACACGATCGTCATCACCGGGCCCTCTCGGACGGCCCCCCAGAAGCGCCGGCCACGGGTGCCAGCGAGTTCGGGACCCTAACTAAGTGGTATTGGGGCTAGGCCTGTTCGCCGCCACGCACCCATCACCAGCTCGGCCAGTACCGGGTGACGCCCAACCCGGACGGGAGCTGGCGGGTCGTCACCTGCATCACGGCCTGGCAAGAACGCTGGGAAGGACTCCGCGAGACCCTGTGCCTGCGCTACCTCGACCGGGTGGTGGTCGATGGCGGCGAGTACCGGTTGGCCGAGCGCCGGGTCAACGCTGCCGTCACCCAC
>DAHUZS010000030.1 GCA_027315045.1 Acidimicrobiaceae bacterium | reverse complement strand
GGCCGCCACCAGGGGGCCGGCCTCCGCAGCGGCCCTCAGGGCGGCGTCGAAGCTCGACGCGCCGAACAGGCCGACCAGCTCCTCCTCGTTGGCGAAGAGGATGTCGAGATCGTGGTGGACCAGTTCGAGGAACTCGTGCTGGTGGCGCTGGACGCAGAACGGGTCGGAGAGCGAGAGGGCGACCGACGCCCCGCCCTCGTGGCCGGCCTCGATGGCCCGGCGCATGGCCTCGATGGCCGGTGGCAGGTCCCACAGGTAGCCCTCCAGGTACAGCACCTGGGACCGGGCCACCAGATCGAGGGGCACGTCGGCCGACTCGATGGTGGTGGAGGCCCCCAGATAGGTCGCCATGGTCCGCTCGGCGTCCTCGGTGACGAGCACGAGGCAGCGACCCGTCCCCACCCGCTCGTCTCCCGGGCGGTCGCCGATCGGCTCGAAGGTGACCCCGCTGGCCCGAATCTCCTTGGTGAAGACCTCCCCCAACCGGTCCCCGACCACTTTGCCCACGAACCCGGCCGACCCTCCGAGGGAGGCCACCCCGGCCACGGTGTTGGCCGCCGAGCCGCCGGACCTCTCGACCGACCCCCGCACCCCGGAGCCGATGGCCTCGGCCCGGTCCCGGTCCACCAGGGACATGGAGCCCTTGATCAGCCGCAGGGACGCCAGGTCGTCCTCGGTGGCCCGGACGATCACATCGACCAGTGCCGAGCCGACGGCGACGACGTCGAGGACCTCGGCGGCGTTGGCTTGGCGGTCCGGCTCCCGGACAAGGGCCTGCCCGGCGGGGTCCGGCACGGCGCCAACGGTAGCGGGCAGACCGAGGGGTCCTCGGCAGCCGGAGCACGACGCAACGGGGAGGGTCGCGGACCCGGCGGATAGGGTCTCGACGATGCCCTCCCCCACGAACGCCTCTCCCGCCGCGCCGGACGGGCCGTTCCGCCTCCCCCGGGCGGCCACCCCGACCCATTATGACCTGACCATCGAGGTCGACATCGCCGACGAGCGGTTCTCGGGCAACGTGGCGATCACCCTTGACCTCGAGCGAGCGGTCGATGCCATCACGCTCAACGCCGCCGACCTCGATGTCGAGGACGCCGAGATCGAGCTCCCAGACGGCGAGGTCGTCGGGGCGACCGTGGCCCTCCAACCTGAGCAAGAACGGGTGGTCTTCACGCCGGCGCGTCCGGCCGGCCCGGGACGAGGAGTCCTGCGCTGCCGGTTCTCCGCCGGCCTGAACGAGCGCCTGCGCGGCCTGTACCGCAGCACCTACGTCGACGCCGGGGGACAGCGCCACACCATCGCCACGAGCCAGATGGAGCCGGCCGACGCCCGTCGGGCCTTCCCCTGTTTCGACGAGCCCGACCGCAAGGCGGTGTTCGAGATCACCCTCGTCGTCGACGAGGACCTGAGCGCCTACTCGAACTCCCCGGTCGCCGAGGTCCGGGCCCTGGCCGGAGGTCGCAAGGCGGTGCGGTTCGCCCCGACCATGGTCATGTCGAGCTATCTGGTGGCCCTGGTGATCGGCCCGTTCGAGGAGTCCGAGCCGCTCGAGGTGGGTGGGGTGCCGGTGCGGGTCGTGCACGTCCCGGGCAAGGCCGCGCTCGCCGGCTACGCCCTGGGGGTCGCCCGCCACGCGTTGGCGTACTTCGCCGACTACTTCGCCATCCCCTACCCGGCAGACAAGCTCGACCTGGTGGCCGTCCCGGACTTCGCCTTCGGGGCCATGGAGAACCTCGGTTGCGTGACCTTCCGGGAGACCGCTCTCCTCATCGACGAGACCCAGGCGGCCCGGTCCGAGCTCGAGCGGGTGGCCGACGTGGTCGCCCACGAGCTGGCCCACATGTGGTTCGGCGACCTGGTGACCATGCGCTGGTGGGAGGGCATCTGGTTGAACGAGGCTTTCGCCACCTTCATGGGGACCAAGTGCGTGGACGCCTTCCGACCGGACTGGGAGCGCTGGGTCAGCTTTGGCATTGAGCGTGAGGCGGCTCTCGCGGTGGACGGCCTGCACACCACCCGGCCCATCGAGTACCCGGTCGGCTCGCCCGAGGACGCCGAAGGCATGTTCGACGTCCTCACCTACCAAAAGGGCGGCAGCGTCCTGCTCATGCTCGAGCAGTACCTGGGAGAGGAGGTGTTCCGAGACGGTGTCCGTCGGTACCTGTTCGAGCACCGCTACGCCAACACCGAGACGGCAGACCTCTGGGACGCCCTCGAGGCCGTCAGCGGCAAACCGGTGCGCGCCGTGGCCGACTCGTGGATCCTCCAGGGGGGCCACCCGGTGGTGAGCTCCCTCGACGGGCAGTTGACCCAGCAGCCCTTCGCCTACCGCCCCCGCGACCAGGTGAGCTCGATCGGGGAGCGCTGGTCGGTCCCGGTGCGGGTCCGCTCCCTCGCCGGTGGCGAGCCGATCAACGTCCTGCTCGACGGGCCCTCAGCCCCGATGTCGGCCCTGGCACCCCCCCTGCTCGCCAACGCCGGCGGCTGGGGTGCCTACCGCACCGCCTACGACGAGACGCAGCTGAGGGCACTGGCGGCCAACCTGGCGGCCCTCGCCCCGCTCGAGCGGGCCAACCTGTTCTCCGACACCTGGGCGCTCGTGCTCGCCGGGCGAACCCCCTTCGGCCGCTTCCTCGACCTCGCCGCGCACCTGGGCGAGGAGACCGAGCCGACCGCCTTCTCCACGGTGGCCGCGGCGCTCGCCTTGTGCCGCCGGGCCGCCGACAACGCGGCAACCGAGGCACTGGCCGAGGCGACCCGGCGCCTGCTCGGGCCCCGCTTGCGCTCGCTGGGCTGGGAACCCTCCGCCGGCGAGGGCGAGCGCACTCCCAGCCTGCGAGCCTTGCTGCTCGCCACCTTGGGGACCCTGGGCCAGGACGCCGAGGTCCGGGCCGAGGCGCTGCGCCGCTTCGACCAGGCCAACGCCGGTGGCACCCCGCTCGACCCCAACCTGGAGGCGGCGGTGCTCGACGTCGTCGCCGACCATCTCCGGCCCGGCGACTACGAGGCCTTCTACACCCGCTACCGGGCGGCGAGCACCCCCCAAGAGGAGCTCCGCTACCTGAGCGCGCTGGCGGCGTTCCCCGATGCCGAGCTGGCCACCCGGACCCTGGACCTGGCCTTGAGCGAAGTCCGGACCCAGAACGGCCCGTACCTCGTGGCCGGACTGCTGGCGAACCGTCTCGGGGGCCCGACGGTGTTCGACCGGCTGGCCGAGCGCTTCGACGCCGCGCTGGAACGCTTCCCGGTCAACAGCCACTCCCGCATGCTCGGGGGGATCCGGATGCTGTGCGGCGACCCGGCCCTCGCCGAGCGGGTCACCGGCTTTCTGGCCGCCCACCCCCTTCGGTCGGGCCAGCGCACCGTCGACCAGGCGGTCGAGCGTCTCTGGATCAACGTCGAGTTCCTCGAACGTGAACGCAGCCGGCTGGCCGCGACGTTGCGGCGCTCGAGCGACACCTAGGCGCCCGGCGAGTCCCGCTCGTGAACCTGGCCACCGTCGCCAGCGTCTTCGGCCTGGTGGCCCTGGCCGAGCTCCCGGACAAGACGATGATCGCCAGCATCGTCATGGGAAGCCGAGGCCGTCCCGTCGCGGTCTGGATCGGCGCCAGCGTCGCGTTCGCCGGCCACGCCGCGCTGGCGGTGGCGGCCGGGAGGTTCCTCCAGCTGGTCCCCCACACGACCTTGGAGGTCATCGTCACCACGGTCTTCGGACTGGGCGCGCTCTACCTCCTGGTCGTCCCGGAGCACGTCGAGGAGGAACGCGGCGGGCGGGAGGGGGCCAGGCGGTTCGGGGTGGTCGCACCGGGCTGGCGGGTGGCGTTGGCCGCCTTCGGAGTGATCGCGCTGGGCGAGTTCGGCGACCTCACCCAGCTCCTCTTGGTGAACCTCCAGGCCCACGACAAGTCGACCGGGTCGGTGTTCCTGGGCGGCTTCCTGGCGCTGAGCGCGGTGGCCGCCCTTGGGGTGTTCGGCGGCCGGGCCATCGTCCGGGTCCTGCCGTTGGCGGTCATCCGCCGGGCCGGTGGGGTTGCCCTTTTGGGCTTCTGCGCCTACGGGGTGTACACCCTGGCCACATGAGCGAGTCGACGAGGGGCCGTCGCGACCGGCTGGTCGCCCTGGCCCGAGCGACGAGGGGGTTTATGCCCGACAACGAAGGCGAGGCCCTGCTCGAGGCGGCGTTGCGAGCCGGACGGGCGTTCGACGGGGCGACCTTCCTGGAGATCGGCGCCTGGTGCGGGAAGTCCACCATCTATCTGGGCTGTGCCGCCGGGGCCACCGGGGCGGTCCTGTTCAGCCTCGACCACCACCGCGGCTCGGAGGAGAACCAGGCGGGCTGGGAGCACCACGAGCCCGACCTGGTCGACCTGTCGGACGGGCGAATCGACACCCTCCCCCATTGGCGCCGGGCGGTGGCCGCCGCCGGCCTCGAGTCCTGCGTGGTCGGCGTGGTGGGGGACTCACCGACGGTGGCCACGCGGTGGCGGACCCCCCTCGCCTTCTGCTTCATCGACGGCGGGCACGGCGAGGAGCCCGCCTGGGCCGACTACCGGGGCTGGGCGCCCCTGGTGGCCGCGGGGGCGTGGCTGGCCATTCACGACGTCTTCGAAGACCCGGCCGACGGCGGGCGCCCCCCCTACGAGCTGTGGCGCTACGCGCTCGACTCCGGCCGTTTCGTCGAGGACGGCCACGAGGGAAGCCTTCGGGTGCTGCGCAAAGTGGCAGCCGAGCGCCGATGAGCGGTCGTCAGGGCAGACGGCGGGCAGAGCAGTCGCCCGTCCCCCACGAGCAGCTGGACTCGGGCAGGTCGAGCGGCGCGGGCAGTCCTTCGCCCCGGAAGAGTCCCGCGGCCGGGGTCGCGCCACTCAGCGCATCGGCGGCGAGCACGACAGCCGCCGCGGTATAGGTGGTCCGCTCGGCCGACGGGAAGGTCAGCTCGTCGGGGTAAACCATGCCGGTCCAGTACGAACCGTCGTCGAGCCGCAACCCCTGGGCCGCCGCGAACAGCTCCCTCGCCACCGCCTCGAGCCCGAGCGCGTCGAGGGTCAGCACGCACTCGGCCGTCTCGGCCGCGGTCACCCAGTCCTGACTGGCGACACAGCGCACGCCGAGCCCGTCGATCACGAACCGATCCCAGCCAGACGCCAGCCGGTGATGGGCCGCCTGTTCGCCCAGGGCGCCGGCCAGGGCCGGGTAGTACCAGTCCATGGCGTACTCGTGCTTGGGCGCGAACGACCGGGCGTGGTGGGCGACGGCGTGGCCGAGCCGCCCGGCGGCGAGCTCCCACTCCGGCCGTTCCTTGCCCACGCACTCGGCGATGGCGACCGCGCAGCGCAGGGCGTGGTAGATGGACGATGACCCAGTTAACAAGGCGTAGGACTCGCGGTGCCCCGAGGGGTCGACCGACCAGGTCACCGAGCCGTCGGGGCGCTGGTGGTGGAGGACGAAGTCGACCGCCGACTCGGTCATCGACCAGTATCGAGCCAGGCAGTCGAGTTCGCCGGTCACGAGATAGCGGTGGTAGAGGCCGGTGGCGACGTACGCGCAGACATTGGTGTCGACGCGGGCGTCCTTCACCGAATCGGCCAAGTAGTAGTTGAACCAGCTGCCGTCGGCGAGCTGCCGACGTGCCAACCACTCGAACGCGGCCTCGGCCGCGTCGTGCAGGCCGCAGGCCGACAGGGCCATTGCCGCCTCGACGTGGTTCCAGGGGTCGCTGTGACCTCCCTCGAACCACGGGATCATCCCGTCGGCCCGCTGGACAGCGGCGATCGACTGTGCGCTGGCCAGGACCTCCGCGGCCGACAGCACGCCGTCGACCTCGGGGATCCGGATGGAGACGGAACGATCGGTCACGCCGCGCTCATCTGGCGGGGTCGGGGTCCGACACCACTGGGCCCGGCCGCGTCGAGGGCCCCGGGCTTCTCGAAGTAGACGACCAGGCTCTTGCCGATCAATGGGCTGAGGACCCGCTCGAGGGCCCGGGTCAGCCACGGGCGCTTCTCGATGTCCCAGACCAAGAGCCGGTGGAAGGCGGCGACGGCCCGGTTGGCGTCGTTGGCCGGCCCGACCAGGCATCGGAGCCACCAGTAGGGGGCGTGGAGCCCGTGGGCATGGTGCTTGCCGGTCGGACGCAGGCCGGCGGTGGTGACCCGGCGAACCAGCTCGCCCCGCCGGTAGATGCGGATGTGGCCGCCTTCCACCTCGTGGTAGGCGTCGGACAGGAACCAGTTGACCACCTCGGGTCCGCACCGGGGCACGGTCACCGCCATCGTGCCGCCCGGACGCAGGACCCGGGACAGCTCGAACATGGCCAGTCGGTCGTCGACGATGTGCTCGAGGACCTCGGAGGCGACGATGCGGTCGAAGCTGGCGTCGTCGAACGGCAGGGCCAAAGCGTCGGCCCGCACTCCGCCCGCCCGACCCTGCTCGGGCGCGAGCTCCCCGGCCTCGACCATCGCGCCGAGGACCGCTCGAACCTGGGCCACCTCGTCCGCCCCGGCGTCGAGGGCCACCACCTGCGTGCCCCGGCGGGCGGCCTCGAAGGCATGGCGGCCGAAGCCGCAGCCGAGGTCGAGCACCCGGTCGCCCCGGACGACCCCCAGGCGGTCGAAGTCAGCGGTCAGCACGCCACGGCACCAGGCAGAGGACGCCCGTCCAGCATGGCCTCGTAACAGGCCGCCGTGCCCTTGGCCGTCACCGACCACGTGAACTTGGCCATCACCCGCTGCCGCCCTGCCGTCCCCAGGCGCCGGCGCAGGTCGGGGTCGTCGAGCATCCGGCCGATCGCCACGGCGAGCGACCCCGGATCACCGGGGGGGACCAAGAGGCCCGTCTCCCCGTCGCGCCCCACCACCTCGGGCAGCGCCCCGCCGGTGGTCGCGACGACGGGCACCCCGCAGGCCATGGCCGCGACGGCCGGCAGCGAGAAACCCTCGTAGAGCGAGGGCACCACCGCCACCTGGGCCTCGCCGTAGAGGGCAGCCAGCTCCCGGTCGCTGATCCCGCTCACGCACCGGACGACGTCGCCGAGGGAGAGCCGGGCGATGGCCCGGTCGACCCGGCCGCCCGGACGGGGCCGGCCGATCACCACCAGCTCGATGTCGCGCTCGGTCCGGAGTTTGGCTACCGCCTCGAGCAGGGGGACCAGGCCCTTCAACGGCACGTCGCTCGAGGAGGTCACGATGAGTCGGCCCGGGACCGGGTGCACGTCGGGCATGGGCTCGAACACGGTGTGATCCACCCCGACCGGAACGACGCTCATCCGTTCTGGCCGGACGCCCAGTTGGGCGGCGATGTCCCGGCGGGAGGACTCCGAGACGGTCACCACCGCCGGCAGCCGGCCTGCCACCCTGACCTGCATCCGCAGGAACCCGAACCACCGCCTGGTGGTGAACCGTTGCCAGACGTTGGTGGTGTGGTCCAGCGCCAGCTGCCGGTCGACGGTGATCGGGTGGTGGAGGGTGGTGAGCAACGGCCAGCCGTCCTCGATGAGGCCGAGCATCCCCGAGCCCAGGCACTGGTTGTCGTGGACCAGGTCGAAGTCTCCCCGACGGTCCGCCAGCAACCGGCCGATCCGTCGCGAGAAGGCCAACGGCTCGCCGAAGCCGGCCGAGCACATCACGGCAAACTCGACCACCGAGGCCCAGTCACGGAACTCCCGGGGATGGGGGACCCGGAAGGGGTCGGGGTCCCGGTACAGATCGAGGCCGGGGACCGGGGTGAAGCCAACGCCCTCGTCGAGCTCGGGCCAGGGCTGGCCGGCAAAGACCTCGACCGAGTGACCCAGGGCCACCAGCTCACGGGTCAGGTGACGGGTGTAGACGCCCTGGCCGCCGCAGAGCGGGTTGCCCCGGTAGATCAGGAAGGCCACCCGCAGCTTTCCGGGCTCTGGCGGCCGGGCCACGATCGGCCCGGGCACGGTGAGGGTGCGGCTGCGGGCCCAGGATTCTGCCGTCTGGCGCCAGATGCGCCGGGGGCTCTTCATCTGCGAGGCCCCCCGGCCACCCCGACCATGGCGGAGAGCCTTCCCCGGCCCGGGGGTCCGGCGCAAACAGCTCGCCCGCCGCCCGGGCGCCGGCGGGCCGGCGGGTCGGCGGGCGACCGACGAAGCTGCAGGCCCGGCGCCCACGGGCACCGGTCGAACAGCGATCCGGGGCGGGCGGCGCTACGCTCGACCCAAAGCGACGGGGACCGCACACCGACCCCGAGGATGGAACTTCCCATGGTCACCGACATCGTCCATCTCTCCGATGTCGTGCACCGGCCGCTCGTCGACAGCTCCGGCGACCGGCTGGGAAAGATCGAGGACCTGATCGTCCGGTTGGGGACGAGCCCGCATCCGCCGATCGTGGGGACGGTGGTCAAAATCGGCAACCGGGACCTCTTCGTCCCCATCGATCAGGTCAGCGACCTCAGCGTCGATCAGGTCCGCCTGCTCGGCCAGGCGGTCGACCTCCGGCGCTTCGAACGCCGGCCTGGCGAGCTCCTCTTGGCCCGGGACCTCCTCCGTCGGCACTTCATCAACTTGGTCGGCGGCCGGCTCATCCGGGCGACCGAGATCGAGCTGGCCCGGGCGGCGGGACGCTGGGAGGTGGTGGGTGTCGATGCGGCGGCCGGCACCGTGCTGCGCCGGATCGTCCCGACCCGACGGCACCATCACGAGCACTCCGGGAAGATCGTGGACTGGGCCACCATTGAGCCCTTCGTCGCCCACGTGCCCTCGGCCCGGTTGCGGATCCCCTACCGCAAGCTGGCCCGGCTGCACCCGGCCCAGATCGCTGACCTGGTGGAAGCGGCGTCGCACCAGGAGGGCGCGGAGATCATCGAGGCAGTGGCCGCCGACCGGGAGCTCGAGGCGGACGTCTTCGAGGAACTCGACCCCGAGCACCAGGTCGAGTTCCTCGAGAGCCGCTCGGATCCCCAGGCGGCCCGGGTCCTGGCGGGGATGGCCCCCGACGACGCCGCCGACCTGATCATCGAACTCGACCAGGACCGTCGGCTCCCGATCCTCAACCTGCTCCCCCAACCCCACCAGGCCAAGGTCCGCTCACTGCTGAACTACAACCCCGAGACCGCCGGTGGGCTCATGTCACCAGACTTCGTCTCCCTTTCCCGGTCGGCCACAGTGGCCGAGGCGCTCCGGGCGGTGGCCTCCAGTCGGGCCCCGAACGAGGCACTCGGGGTGGTCTTCGTCCTCGACAACGACGCCAGGGTGTTCGGGACGGCCTCGCTGCTGAGCCTGGTGCGCGCGGCACCCGATGCGACGCTCGGATCGGTGGCCCAGGCGAATCTGGCCCACGTCCACGCGGACTGGGACCTCCAAGCCATCCTGCGCAAGATGTCCGATTACAATCTCACCGTTGCTCCGGTCCTCGACCCGGAGCATCGTGGCGTGCTCGGTGTCGTGACCGTCGACGACTTGCTGGAACTTCTCCTGCCGACGGGATGGCGCCGAGACTACGGGCCGGCAGCCGCCGAAGCCTGAGGCCGACCGAGGAGCAAGCACTGAGTACCAGTCCCGTCCCAAGACCAAGGACACGCATGCTCCCGGCGCGTTTCGAGGAGGCGCACCCGCCGACCTTGCGCTGAACGCTGCGGGCGTGCGTGTCGCAACGGACGCCCACGAACAGCGTGAGGGAGGTGATCGATGACGAACCGGGTCCCGGGTGACGACCGCCCGACTGCGGTCCTCGACGAGGCCCACTCGGGCGACATCGAGGGCGCCTTCGGAACCATCCGCCAGCACGACGAGGCCGAACGGCGGTCGTGGCGGGCCCGGTTGCTCGTGCTCCTGGCCATCATCGGTCCCGGGTTGATCGTCATGGTCGGCGACAACGACGCCGGCGGGATCTCCACCTACGCCCAGGCCGGCCAGGACTTCGGCCTGACCCTCCTGTGGACCCTCCCCCTCTTGATCCCGGTCTTGGTGGTCAACCAGGAGATGGTCGTCCGTCTGGGGGCGGTCACCGGCGTCGGCCACGCCCGGCTGATCATCGAGCGGTTCGGCCGGTTCTGGGGGGCGTTCTCGGTCGGCGACCTGTTCATCTTGAACTTCCTCACCATCGCCACGGAGTTCATCGGGGTCAGCCTGTCCCTCGGCTATCTCGGGGTGTCGAAGTACATCTCGGTCCCCCTCGCCGGCGTGGCCCTGGTCGCCATGACGGCGACCGGGAGCTTCCGACGATGGGAACGCTTCATGTTCGTCTTCATCGCCGCCAACTTCCTCGTTATCCCACTGGCGGTGTTCCGCCACCCCTCGGCGGCGCCGCTCTTCCACGGCCTCCTGGTCCCCGGGGTGCGAGGGGGGTTCAACTCGACGTCGGTTCTTCTGATCATCGCCCTCGTCGGTACGACCGTCGCCCCGTGGCAGCTCTTCTTCCAGCAGTCGAACATCATCGACAAGCGGATCACCCCCCGGTGGATCAACTACGAGCGAACCGACACCGTGCTCGGTTCACTCGTCACGGTATTGGCCGCCATCCTCCTCATGGCGATTATCGCCGCGGCGTTCGCCCACACCCCCTTGAGCGGTCACTTCAAGGACGCCGGCGGTGTCGCCACCGGTCTGACGCACTACGTGAGCCGGACCGCCGGCGTCCTCTTCGCGGTCATCTTGCTCAACGCGTCCATCATCGGGGCAGCGTCGGTCACACTGTCGACGTCCTACGCGTTCGGTGACGTCTTCGGGGCCCGCCACTCCCTGCACCGCGGTTGGCGGGAGGCGAAGCTCTTCTACGGGATCTTCGGCGGGCTGGTGGTGTTGGCGGCGGCGATCGTCCTCATCCCGGGCGCACCGCTCGGCCTGATCACCACCGCCGTCCAGGCTCTGGCAGGCGTGCTCCTCCCCAGCGCGACCGTGTTCCTCCTGCTGCTCTGCAACGACAAAGACGTCCTCGGCCCGTGGGTGAACCGAACGTGGCTCAACGTGGTGGCCTTCGTGATCATCAGCATCCTGCTCATGTTGTCCCTGGTGCTCATGGTGACCACGTTGTTCACTGGGATCGACGTGCGGGCGCTCTCGCTGGGCCTTGCGGCGATCCTCGGCGTCACCTACGTCGTCGGGGTCGTCTACCTGGTGCTGCGCCGCCGGACCCGGGTCGGACCCGAACGCGAAGCGACCGAGCGGAGGGAGACCTGGCGGATGCCCCCCTTGAGCCTGCTCGGTCGGCCCCAGTGGTCGAGGAGCAAGGTGCTCACCATGTACGCCCTGCGCGGCTACCTGGTGATCGCGGCGCTGTTGCTGCTCGTGAAGGCGATCCGACTGGGGTAGGCGGTTCGGCCCGATCGCCGGATACGGTGCAGGGCATGCTCGCCGACTACGCCGACTACGACCAGGCGATCGGCCTCGACTGGTACGCACTCGATCCGAACCTCTCGTCGCTGCTCGACCGGTATCTGCCCGACCCCGAGGACCGCAAGTTCGCCGAGGAGCATGTCGCCGAGTACGGCGAGCTAGTGGGCAAGACCCTGGCCGCCCGGGCCGAGGTGACCGACGCCAACGGGCCGGTGCTCAACCGGTACGACCGATGGGGCTACGAGGTCGGCACGGTGGTCCACCACCCGTCTTGGATCCAGAACAAGGCCGATCTCGTGCGCAGCGGCTTCGTCGGCCTGGAGCGGCGGACCGGGCGCCCGGTGCCAGCGGTCGTGACCGCGGCGCGCTCGTACCTGCTCAGCCAATCCGAGACGGCCGCCTACTGCGCGCTCGGCATGACCGGGGGTGCCGCCGACATCGTCGAGCGTTACGCGCCGTCCTCGGTGAGGGACCTCTTCGTCTCCCGGCTCACCAACCTCGACCCGGCGGAAGCCTGGGAGGGTGGGATGTTCCTGACCGAGCGTCAGGGTGGCAGCGATGTCGGGGCGAACACGACCAAGGCGGTGGCCGACGGTGGGGAGTGGCTGCTCTTCGGGGACAAGCACTTCTGCTCCAACGTGGATGCCGACGTTTTCATCGTGCTTGCCCGGCCCGAGGGGGCGCCCGAGGGGACCCGGGGGCTGGCCACCTTCATCGTGCCCAGCCGACAGGAGGACGGCTCGCCCAACGGGTTCGCCATCAAGCGCCTCAAGCCCAAGCTGGGCACGGTCGGCGTCCCGACCGGCGAGGTGACCCTCACCGGAGCCAGGGCCTGGCTCGCCGGTGGTGACCGGACTGAGGCCGACCAGCACGCGGCGCGCGACGGCCGGGGCATCAATCGCATGATGGAGATGGTCAACGCCAGCCGTTTCGGCGTCGCATTGATGGGACTCGGCATCCATCGACGCTCCTTCCTCGAGGCGGCCATCTACGCCGCCCGCCGGACCCAGTGGGACCAGCGCATCGACCGGTACCCGCTGGTTCGCGAGACCCTGGTCGACCTGCTTGTCGACCTCGAGGCGGGCATGACGGTGACCTTCGAGTGCGCCGGGGCGCTCCGGACAACCGACGACCCCGACGAGGCCCGGCTGTTGCGCCGGGTGCTCATCCCGCTGGCCAAGATGCGCTGCACGCGGGTCGCGCTCTGGGCGGCGTCGAACGCCCTTGAGGTCTTCGGGGGAAACGGCTACATGCACGACTGGCCGATCGCCCGCCAGCTACGGGACGCCCAGTGCCACACGATCTGGGAGGGAACCGAGAACATCCTGGCCATCGACGTTCGGCGTGCGATCCGGGGGGAACAGGCCCATGAGGCCCTGGGGGCTCGCATCGACCGCTCGTTGGACGAGGCAGGCAACCACTGCCTCCTTGCCAAGGCGCGTGACGTGGTGGCCGGAGTGCGCCTGGACACCTGGGAGGCGATCTCGGCCCTCGCCCACGCCGAGGAGGACCTGGCCCTCCTTAAGACTCGCGGGCTCGCCGAGCTGCTGGCCGACACGGCCGAGGCGGCACTCTTGCTCGAGGAGGCGGGCGTGAGCTTGCGGCGGGACGGCGACGCGCGCAAGGCCGTCGTGGCCCGACGCTTCGTGACCCGCAAGCTGGCCCACCGGCCCCTCCGGGGGCTCCTCGACGAAGACCGGACCGTGCTCGATTTGTTCGAACCGCTGATCCGTTACGGCCGCATCGACCCTGCCGATGTGGCCAGACCCACGAGAGCCTGACCGGGAGGACTCAGAAGCGGGGCACGTAGGCACCGCGGCCAAGCGCGGCGCTCTCCAGGTCGTCCATCGAGTCGTCGACGCCTCCGACCACCTCGGTCACCCACGGGAGCCGATCGCGCAGGATCCGCTCCACGCCGCCCTGGAGGGTCGCCGCGCTGATCGCGCAGGAGCTGCAGGCGCCGGCCAACTCGACCTCGACGACGCCCCGCTCGACGTCGGCGTTGACCAGCACCGGGTCGCCACCGTCGGCCTGCACGGCCGGGCGCATGAGGTCGATCAGGGCCTGGAGCTCCCCCAGGCGCTCGGCCCGCGCCTCCGGCGTCACCGACCCCTCGGGGCCCTCGAGCTCGTCCATCGCGTCCTCAGTCATCTGCGGTACCCATTCTGCCGGGATCTGACCGCCTCCGGCGCGGCGGGGTCGTCAGCCGCCGAACTCGTGGAACGCGTCGAGCGCGCGCGGCCCCCAGACGGTGGCCGGGCCCCCGTTCATGAGGATGGCCACGCCGACGGTCTCGGCTACCTCTGCGGCCGTAGCCCCCCGACGCACCGCGGCCCGGGCGTGCGAGGCGATGCACCCGTCGCACTCCCGGGTGATGGCGATGGCCAGGGCCATCAGCTCCTTCACCTTGGCTGAGAGTTCCCCCTCGCCCAAAGCTGCCTTGTGCATCTCGGCGTAGCCGGAGGCCACTCCGGGGATCGTCTCCTGCAGCTCCTGGTACGAAGCTCGAACCGCGTCCATCACCTCGTGGTAGTGCTGCGCCACCGGCCCTCCTTCACACAGGTCCCGACGCTCACCAGTGTGCCCCGGCCGGGCAAGGTGCGGCGACAGGCCCGCGGAGCCGGTCTCAGTCCTCGGGCGAGGGGCCCCGCGACCGGACGTCCTCGACGTGGGCGAACGCCTCGCGCAGCTCGGTCATCCAGGCCTCCTCGTTCTTGGCCACCAGACGCACGCACCAGGCCAAAGCCTCGCTCCGACTTCGGGCGACTCCGGCGTCGATCAAGGTGTCGAGGACGTGGCGCTCGGGCATCCGGAGCCGGGTCATGACCGGGACGCTGGCCGAAGTGAAGATCTCGAGGGTCTCTCCGCAGCGGGCACCCCAGGAGACGATCCGGTCGAATTCCTCCTGCGCCTCCCCGGCGATCCGCACCCGGTGATCCCTCGTCTCCTCGCGATGTCCGCCGATCCGCGCCGCCTCGGCCGTCGCCCGGTCCTCGGCCGACGATCCGGTCGGGAGCTCGACCGAGTCCAACCGCCCGACGATCAGGATCTCGTCGGTGTCGACGGTCACTAGGGGCGCTTCGATGTACCAGTCGCTGGGGAGCCGCCCGGTCATCCAGGCGGCGATGCGCTGGCGCTGTTCGGGGGTCGTGCGCTCCTCGACCCGCCGACCACGGCCGCGACCCCGACCCCGACGGGTGCCAGGCGGTACCCACGGCGGCCCGCGCCGAATCCGACGGCCCTGCCAATTCATGGGCTCGAAGACCCCACCCGGATCGAACATAGTTACATCATTACAGGTAATCCAAGCCCTGGCAAGGGTTGCCGACCCGATGACCCGGGCGCGCGGCCCGGATCGCCCTCAGGGCTCCTCGTCCTCGGACTGGGGGGCGTGTCGGAGCTTCTCGTCGATCATGTTCACGACGGTTGGATCGAGCAGAGTCGTGACGTCGCCCAGCTCCCGGTGCTCGGCCACGTCCCGAAGCAGGCGGCGCATGATCTTGCCGCTGCGAGTCTTCGGCAGCTCCGGGGTGAGCAAGATCTGGCGGGGCTTGGCGATCGGGCCGATCATCGACGCCACATGGGCACGCATGTCGTCGACCAGCTCCCGCCCGCCCTCGCCCTCGGGCCCGTCCCCTCGCACGGTGACGAAGGCGACCACCGCCTGGCCGGTGGTCGGATCGGAGGCACCCACCACGGCCGCTTCGACCACCCCGGGATGGCTCACCAGCGCGTGCTCGACCTCGGTGGTCGAGATGCGGTGTCCGGACACGTTCATGACGTCATCGATACGCCCGAGCAACCACAGATCGCCGTCCTCGTCCCGCTTGGCCCCGTCGCCGGCGAAGTACCGGCCCGGGAACCGGGACCAGTAGGTCTCGCGGTAGCGCTCGGGGTCGCCCCAGATGCCCCGAAGCATCCCGGGCCACGGCTCGGTCAGGATCAAATAGCCGCCCTGACCGTTGCCGACCGAGACGCCGTGGTTGTCGACTACGTCGGCGCCGATGCCCGGGAACGGGGTCATCGCCGCGCCCGGCTTGGTCGTGGTCACGCCGGGCAGCGGGGTGATCATGATCCCCCCCGTCTCCGTCTGCCACCAGGTGTCGACGATCGGGCAGCGGTTCCCCCCGATATTGCGGCGATACCACATCCAAGCTTCCGGGTTGATCGGCTCACCCACCGAACCCAGGACCCGGAGACTCGAGAGGTCGTGCGAAGCGGGCAGCTCCTCACCCCACTTCATCAACGTCCGGATGGTCGTAGGGGCGGTGTAGAGGATCGAGACCCCGTAGCGCTCCACGATCCGCCACCAACGGTCGCGCCCCCCGGCGTCCGGGGTGCCCTCGTACATCACCGACGTGGTCCCGTTTGCCAACGGCCCGTAGACGATGTAGCTGTGGCCAGTCACCCAGCCGATGTCGGCCGCGGTCCAGAACACGTCCTCCTCGGGCTTCACGTCGAACACCAGCCGGTGGCTGACCGAGACATGGGTGAGGTAGCCGCCGGTCGTGTGCAGGATCCCCTTGGGCTTGGCGGTGGTCCCACTCGTGTACATGACGTAGAGCGGATGCTCGGCGTCGAAGGACTCGGGGGTGTGGAGTGGGCTCTGAGGGTCCACGAGCTCGTGCCACCACCTGTCACGCCCCTTCTGCCAGGCGACCTCCTGACCGGTCCGTCGGATCACTAGCACGCTCTGCACCTCCGGGCACTGCTCGAGAGCCCGGTCCACGTTGGCCTTGAGCCCCGAGGGGGCGCCCCGACGGAACCCGCCGTCTGCCGTGATCACCACCCGGGCCCCGAGGTCGAGGATTCGTCCGGCGAGGGCCTCGGCCGAGAAGCCGCCGAAGACCACCGAGTGGGGGGCACCAAGGCGTGCGCACGCCAACATGGCCACGACCGCCTCGGGGATCATCGGGACGTAGATCGCGACCCGGTCCCCGGTCTTGACGCCGATCTCGGTGAGGGCGTTGGCCGCCCTGCACACCATCTGGTGGAGGTCTGCGTAGGTGATGGTCCGCGTGTCGTCCTCGGGTTCGCCGACCCAGTGGATCGCAACCCGGTCACCCAGCCCAGCCTCGACGTGACGGTCCACGCAATTCACCGAGGCGTTCAGGCGACCGCCCACGAACCAGCGGGCAAAGGGCGGCTCCCACTCGAGGTCGGTCTCCCACGGTGTCTCCCAGCGCAGCGAGCGGGCCTGCTCCGCCCACCAGGCCACCGGGTCCTCGGCCGCCTCGGCGTAGACGCCGGGTTGGGCTACCGCCTTGGCGACGAAGTCGTCGGAAGGCGGGAACCGACGGTCCTCCGACAACAGGGCCTCGAGCGTCTCCTCGTTTGCCCCCAAGTCGCTCATCACGCCCCCTTCCTCTTCGTCTGGCTCTTGACCTTCTTTCTACCCGGGCCCCGCCGTTCCCGCAGACGGCGCGCTGTTGCTCGAGGCCTCGCTCCGGTCCGACAGCCGCCGACGGCGCCCAGGTCTAGGCTGGAGCAATGACCTCCACCACCGATGCAGAGCACGGGCTCGAGGAGGAGGAGCCCCGCTGGCGGGGCATCAACCACCTCGCGCTGATCACCAACGACATGGACGCGACCGTCCGCTTCTACCACGGGGTGCTCGGTGCCCGCCTGGTCGCCGACCTGGCTGCTCCGGGCCACTTCCGGCACTACTTCTTCGAGATGGGGCCGCAAAACACCATCGCGTTCTTCGAGTACACCAACCACCCGGTCGAGACCTTCGCCAAGCCGGCCGGCATCCCCGATCCCCGCGCGATCCAGTTCGATCACGTCTCGTTCAACCTGCCGGACGAGGCGGCGCTATTGGCCCTGCGGAGCAGGCTGAAGGGGGCAGGCAGCGAGGTCACCGACGTCGTCGACCACGGGTTCTTGCGGTCGGTGTACTTCACCGATCCCAACGGGATCGCCCTGGAGGCCTCGTGCTGGGTGGTCGACCCGACCGGCCGGCCGGCCGACTACGCCGACGAGGGGCTCTTTGCCGACCCCGACCCCGTCCAAGCGGTGCTCGAACTCCGCCGACACGGGCGGGTCTCGAGCGTGCCGAAGACCGAGCTGTCGTAGTTCCGACTCCCGATCCGCCGACGGTGGACGAGGCCGCCGGTCGATCCACGAATCGTCGATTCGCAACGAATCCCCGACGCGGTCCCGCTGCCGCAGTGCGGCGCGACCCGGCCTGACGATCCGACCGACACCACACGAGGGGCCGACTCGGGGCCGAGAGTCCCAAAGCGGCAGGGTATCGTCGCTGCAAGACAGCCCGAGAGCCGTGAGCTGCTGAGGAGGCCTGCATGCCCAAGAGCCGAGAGATTCATCTTGTGGCCCGGCCCGAAGGGCTGCCCGGGGAAGAGGACTTCGGAGTCGTGGAGGTCGTCGTGCCCGATGCCGGCGACGGGGAGGTTCTCGTCGAGAACCACTACATGTCGGTCGACCCGGCCATGCGGCCGCGCCTCACGGACGGCTACGAGCTCAACGAACCGATGTTGGGGTCGGCGATCGGCCGTGTGGTCCAGTCTCGGACCGACCGCTTCGCCGTCGGTGACTTCGTGCTGAGCCGCTTCGGCTTCCGGGAGTACTTCGTCACAGGACCGGACACCCTGACGAAGGTCGAACCCGTCGAAGGGCTCCCGCTCACTGTCCACATGCACGCGCTCGGTGGCACCGGCTTCACCGCTTACGGCGGGCTCTTGAAGATCGGCCAGCTGAAGCCGGAGGACAAGGTCTTCGTCTCGACCGCCGCCGGAGCCGTGGGCTCGGTCGCGGCGCAGATCGCCAAGATCAAGGGGTGCTGGGTCGTCGGTTCGACCGGGTCGGAGGAGAAGGCACGCTGGCTGAGCGACGAAGTCGGCCTCGACGCCGTGATCAACTACCGGGAGACGCCGATCCGCCGAGGTCTGCGAGGCGCTGCCGAGGACGGAATCGACGTCTACTTCGACAACGTCGGCGGCGACCACCTCGATGCTGCGCTCGCCTCCATGAACACGCTAGGCCGAGTCGCCGTGTGCGGGATGATCTCGGGTTACAACGAGCCGGGAGCCCGGACCATCGTCCGCAACTTGGCCAACATCATCTACGGCCGGATTACCCTGAGGGGCTTCACCGCCGCCGACTTCCTCGAGATGCGCCCCGCCTTCGTCACCGAGATGACCGACTGGCTGCGCAATGGACGCGTCCGGTACAAGGAGACCGTGCTCGAAGGCATCCACGCCGCTCCCCGGGCGCTCATCGGTCTCTTCGAGGGGCTCAACGTCGGCAAGATGCTGGTCAAGCTCGCGGACTGAGCCGGACTCGCCACCTTGATCTGAACCGACCCTGAGGGCAGACGACGCACTGGTGACACGGCCCCGGGGCAGGAGCAGTCATACTCGGTGCTCAAGGGACCAGGAGCACCCGCCCGAACGCGCGCCGGTTCTCGATGTAGCCGTGGGCCTCGGCCGCCTCGGCCAGCGGGTAGGTCCGATCGATCACCACGGTGAGATCACCGTCTGCGATGGCTTGGAGGTGGCCGGCGATCATGGTGTGTGCCCGGGTCGCGGAAAGAAGCTCGGCCCCCAGGAAGTACCCGGCGAACGTCTGATTATTTGGCCGCATGGTGGAGATGTCGAGCTTTTGCGCGACCGACCTCCCCGCGTCACCCACGCTGACGCATCGGCCCCGATAGGCCAGAGCGTTGATGCTGCCCTGCAGGGTCGCGCCCCCCACCGAATCCACGACGACGTCGACACCCCGCCCGTCGGTGAGCCGACGGCACTCGGCAACGAAGTCATCTGTGGCGTAGTTGATCCCCTGGTCGAGCCCGAGCTCGTGCAGCCGCTCGAGCTTCTCATCGCTCGACGCCGTCGCGAACACGCGAGCACCGGCCCGCTTGGCCATCTGGATCGCGGCGATGCCAACACCACTGGCACCGGCATGAATCAGGGCTGTTTCCCCAGCCCGCAGGCGTCCGAACTCGAAGAGGCAATCATCGGCTGTGCCGAAGGGCACCGGGACGCAGGCCGCCTGCTCGATCGGCACGTTGTCGGGGATCCTCCAGGTGAACGTCTGGTCGGCGACCCGGAGCTCGGCGTGTGACCCGTCGAGCCCAACGGTGACGACCCGATCGCCGACTGTGAAGCCGCTCACCTCGTCCCCCACGTCGGCGACGGTCCCGGCGCACTGGTAGCCCACGACGTGGGGCACCCGGTTCAGCTGTCCCCGCAAACGGTTGAGGGTGTCACCCCCTTCAATGCTGATCGCTTCAACCCGAATTAGGACCCCGGTCCGAAACAGTTGTGGATCCTCGACCTCCTCATACCTGAGAACCGCTGGGCCACCATTCTCGTAGTACACGGCCGCTTTCATGGACCCCGTTCTAGCTCGGGAATGACGTGACCGGCTCAGTAACTGGAACCGCCCGGTCGCCTGTCATCGCCAGCAGTCGTCGTGCGCTCGGACTCCAGCGACGAGGTGCTCGCTCCCCCCGAAGGACGGATGCAACCGAGGTGACCGCTTGAGCAGCCGTGTCGGCCCACGGGATCTTTCCGATGTCTGGTGGTGTCTTCGCGCGGAGTGCCGGCGCGGAGTGCCGGCGCCGAGTGCCTCCAACCCCTCGAGGAAGCTCGAGGCGCCGAAGCCGACACAGATGAGTCAAGTCTCATGCGCTGCCCGAGCCAGGACTACCAGCCCATGCCTGAGCTGGGCGTCTACGATGTCGCGCGACAGAGTCGCTTATGTCCCGCGACATCACACGGCGCCCCGGGCAGGATTCGAACCTGCGACGCACGGTTTAGGAAACCGACGCTCTATCCTCTGAGCTACCGGGGCTAGCTGGGACTTTAGCCTCGAACCAGGTGCTTACAGGGCACCATCCCATCAAAATCCCATCTTTTCGCTACCATGGGCGCGTGACCACCGGGACCGGCGTGATCGAGCGAGGCATCCGGCGCCTGCCCAACGGGGCACTCGAGGTCCGCGTGCATGTCAAACGGGATCCTCTCACGGGCCAGGTGCGCCAGGTCAGCCGGACCACCCGCAAGGGCATCGCCGAGGCCCGACGCATCCGCTCCCGCCTCCAGGCCGAGGCCGCCCAGGGGAAGCACGCCGGCCCGGCCATGAGCTTCGGGGCGCTCCTCGACGAGTGGCTGACCCACTGCGAGAACCGGGCCCTCGCCCCCTCGACCCTTGCCGAGTACCGCCGAAAGGTGGCCAAGGTGATCGCGCCCGAGCTCGGCGGGACTCGGCTGAACAAGCTCTCGGCCCACCGGTTCGACACCTGGTATGGCCAGCTTCTGGCGGCCGGGGTGACGCCGAGGACGATCGGCCACTACCACCGGATCATCTCGGCAGCGCTGCACCAGGCCGAGCGGTGGGGATGGGTCGACACGAGCGTCGCCCGTCTGGTGCAGCCGCCGAGAGTGCCGGTCACCACCATGACGGTGCCACCGCCCGAGCGGGTGCAGGCGCTCATCGAGGCGGCCGCGTCCTCTAAGGCGCCCGAGATGGCCACCGTCATCACCATCGCCGCGCTGACCGGTCTCCGCCGCGGTGAGCTCTGCGGACTGAGGTGGTCGGACGTGGACTGGCAGGGAAGCTGGGTGGCGGTGGAACGGTCGATCTGGCAGACCCCCTCCGGCTGGGGGGTGAGGGAGCCGAAGTCACACCAGGTTCGCCGGCTCGTGCTCGGCGAGGCCACCATCGGCGTTCTGGCCGGCCGGAGGCGCCATGTCGAGGACCTCTGCCGAGCGACAGAAGTGGACCTCGCCCCCGACGCGTACATCTTCAGCCCGGACGTCGACGGGAGTCGTCCCACGATGCCCGGCAGGCTCACCCAAGCCTTCCGCCGGCTGTGCGACCAGATGCAGGACCGGGCCGCCCGGGCAGACCCGCCTCGGCAGGAATCCTGGCCGTACCGCCTGCACGATCTGCGGCACTACACGGCCACCGAACTGTTCCGAGCCGGTCACAGCCCGAGAACGGTCGCCGACCGGCTGGGTCACGCCGATCCGGCGGTCACTTTGCGGGTCTACACCGCGAACACCGAGGATCAGGCCCGGGCGGCGGCCGTCGGGCTGGAGGCCGGCCTGATCCCACCGCGGGGGTCCTGAAATCTCTCACCGCCCCAGCGGGTGCGGAGGTGTATGGAGTGCCGCGGTCTTGCGTCGCCATCCGGGTCGACATCGGCACCGTTCTCTCGAGCAGCTGCTCGTCCCTCGCCTGGGCGGGCTCACAGAGCTCCGAGGTGGCCCACCTACACCGGGGTCGACCGGAGCCCGGCGACAGGGCGGATTCAGGGATGCCGACTGCGCCGCACCGAGTCTCAACTCACTCATGTACAGTTTGTACATGAGTGAGTTGGCTGTCAGCGAGGCCCGCGAGCATCTCGCGGACGCGATCGAGCGCGCCCGTTCGGGGGAGCCCGTCTACGTGACCCGGCGGGGGCAACGGGTGGTCGTGATCGTCGACGCGGAGGCGTACGACTCGCTGGTGGACTCAGTCGAGGATGCCATCGACCGGACCGAGCTTCGTGCCGCTCGGGACGACGACGACTATGTGCCCTGGGAGGACGTCAAGGCCGATCTCGGCCTGAGGTGACCGTTTACCGAGTCGAACTGGCGCACAGGGCAGTCCGGTCGCTGGCGTCCTTACCCAGGCGTGAACAACAGCGGGTGCGAGCGGCAATCGACTTGCTCGCGACCGAGCCCCGGCCACCCGGCGCCAGCAAACTCGCCGGCGAACACCGTGCATATCGCGTGCGGGTGGGCGTCTACCGGATCCTCTACGAAGTCTTCGATGACCGCTTGCTGGTCCAAGTGGTGCGCATCGGCCACCGCCGAGACGTGTACACGCGTTGATTGCAGTCGCGTCACGAAGGCGAACTGGCAACCTGCGTACTCGTCGCCGATCCGGCACCCCGTTCGGGCGAACCTGAATCCGAACCAAGATCCAACAGATCACCACTCAGGTGCCTGGGGCTCCGCAAGGTCGACCTTGACGACCTTCACTCTCCCCCTCCGACGCGTCGCCGTCTCCTTCCGATGGGCCCACACGTAGGTATCCCCATCCTCCCAGCGGTAATCGTCATCGCGGTGATCAGCCATGGGCAAAGCTTCGATCAACCGTTCCACAGCCCTCCTTGGGATGCGCATGCGCCCACCGATTGCGTAGACGGGGAGTGGGAACCGCCCGGAGGCGATCGCTCGATAAAGCGTGGACCGTGACTCCCCCAATAGGTTGGCGGCTTCCTCGATGCTCAAGAGCGGTTTCGCGATCAAGTCGGCCGCGTTCCTCTCGCGTGGTCCTGATACTGCGGACTCAGACTGCTCACTCAGATGCGCCACGTTGACCTCACCCATCCCAGCCTCCCAGACCTGTGAGATCTTCTCCCACACATGTAATAGGCAGTGAGCGACACCAAAATAGACATGAAGCTTTTCGCGAAGTGTCCTTGATTATCCGACAGTGACCAGCACCGCCGATCAGTTACCACGGACGTCCTCCACAAGCGCTGTCCAGGACGGTGAGCCGGGATCTAGAGACGCCAACCAAGAACCCACCCAGTCACGAGGCCGCTTCCCACCGCGTCCCTCCGGTGCCGCGTGTGTTAGGAGTTTCTTTACATACTCAAGCCGGTCCCCGTCGGCGGGCGGCTTCGCCGCCGCCTCCGGGACCGTGTGCCGTTGTGGCCTGTCACGAATGCAACCGAGCGATCGGCCTTTCGTGGAGCGTCACCTCCACCCGGTAGTTGGGATTCGCGCGCTCGCGCGCCAGGGCGCGAGGCGCTGACGTGCAGCTTCGCGATCGGCCCTCGCGTTACCCACAGGGTTTATCGGTGGAATTTATCGGTGGCCTATCACGAGTGCCGTACGCAGCCCTACGCAGATGAGCACGCGCAACCCAGCGAGCACGCTGGACGTTCGCGGGAAGTCGGTGCGGAAGCTGTGGCGGTGCCCTATGCAGCCGTAGGCGCGCCAAGTCGGCCGCGATACTCAAAGGTGCGAGCCACGCACTCTGCTGTCGCGCCAAATCTTGTCTGCATCAGCGCTTCTTCTTGATGGGTCACACGGCCATATCGTCGTACCGCTCCAGGATCAAGCGCTTCGTCAGGAACTCTCCGTGGGCCGCCTCGTCCTTACGGCGAACGATCGGGAAGGTCTCCATCACATCCTCGACCTCTGCCCGGCTTAATCCGTACAAGTGAAAGCAGGCTGCATCGAGCTCTGCACGAATCCGAGTCCGCCCCACTGGGTCCCAGGTGAACGGCGGCCCCCCGTACCCCAAGTCAGCGGCGAATCCAGCCATGTCCACGGCCGTGTAGGTCAGTTCGAGAAGCCGCGGTCTCATCCAGGCTGCCACTGTTTCGCCAGGCGACCACGGCGCCGGCTCATCGAATACCGACGGCGCGGGCACCGGTAGCTGCTTAGCGATGAAGAACGTGAGGTTGGTTCCGCCCAGCTTCTGACGGACGATGTAGTCGAATGAATACGATGAGAGGATCGCCGTGAGGAACGGCGCCGACGGAGATGTCGACTGGATGAGTGGTAGGGAATGTCCTACGCCACAAACCGGGATGGCAGTTGGGATCATCGACCGTTCGTTCGTTGGGGCGGTTACATTCCGGTAAGCAATCACCCACGAACGTTTACGTACGGCCTCCGGCAGGTCTTCGTCGGTCACCCAGTAACGGGGTTGAGCGAGTCGCGAGGGATTGGCATGATCCGAGTCCGACAAGGCGTCAGGCTGCCCTTTGCGGAGGATCACCTGCTCGTTCTCAACGACATCCGCTGCCCGGTGGTCAAAGAATCCGCACATCTTGGCTTCGTACAACGGCAGCCAGATCTCTGCGCCCTTGTGCCACACGTTGCCGTCCAGCTCGGCGCCGGCGTTGTCCAGTTCGGGCGCGGTGCGGAAGAGGTGGGAGTCGTTGGTCATATGGAACATGGTGCTGAACTCGATGCCCCACGGGTTGCCGTCCGGGTGTCCGTCCCGGAGGAGGACAGGAACGCGCCTGTAGATCGCCTTCGTCAGTTCCGCGTCGGTACGAGACCGGAACACCGGGGCGGTGCGGGTGTTGGGGTTTAGCAACTCCAGGTCTTCGGGTGTAAGGGCGAATCGGCGCTCATCGTCGGTAAGGTCGGATGTTCGGTGGGCGAAGAAGACAAAGCCGGATTCGCTGGCGCCACCGGCCGGGCCGGTAAGGGTGAGCAAGCAGAACTTGAAGCTGCGGTGGACGTCGGTGAACACCGGGGCGCTGTTCTCGAAGTCGAACAAGCTCACGAGACGTCGATTGGAGATGCAGTCGGCGAAGAAGGCCTTGGTGGTGTCGTCGGTGGCGATGCCCGTGGGGAGAACGACGCCAAGGCGTCCAGCTGGAGCGAGGCCGTCGCGCATCGTCTCGGCGAATACCGCATAGGTGTTGACGTCGCCGCGGCCGCACAGGGGATATCGGCCGGAGGTGCGCAAGAAGACGCTCTCGGCTTCTGCGCTGCGAAGAGCGCTTCGGTAGTCGTCCCATAGAGCAGGGTCTTCGGCCTGGAGACGCGCAATGAGCTCCTTCCGCTTGGCGCCTGTGGCATTCGCGATCTCGGGGTAGCGGCCGGAGAAGTATTCCTTCTCGGAGAGCTTTACCTTTTCCCACGGCGGATTGCCGATGACGACAGAGAAGCCGCCAGCGCGTTGGAAAACGCCTGGAAATGCAAGATGCCAGTGAAGGAGGCCGTGACGGTCTTGCACTTCGCGAACGGCATCGAGAACTGCCGGATCTGGAACGGTCCCCTCGGCGAGCGCCGCAACCGTCGACGATGTGATCCGGCAGGTGCCGGGACCCTTAGTGAGGAAAAACGGCGCACACCATGCATCCGCCGCTAGACGGGCGCGAATGAGGTCAGCTGAATCGGAAACCGAGGCGTAGGCGGCAGCCTTGGCTCCGACCGCTTCTGGCGTGTCGTCCGGCATCTCCTCGATGACGCCGAAGAGCTCGGCGAGAGAGGTGACCAGCTGCTCGATCGGGGATCCCAGGGCAAGCTGGCTTACCCCGGCCCGTTTCTCCTTGGTTTCTCGGGCATTGACCTTCCGCCAAGTATCCGCGGTCGCTTTGTCGTCGCCGGTGAGGGGTCTGTATGCATCGTCGGGGATGGGCTGGGCGACGAGGGACGGTGTCGTGCCGAGGAGTGCGTTGCCGTGGGCGAGGTGGTGATCGAGAAACGAGAGCGGTTTGCCGGGTTCCATTGCGGCGAGCCAGAGGTTGACCTTAGCGAGTTCGATAGCCATCGCGTTGGCGTCGATGCCATAGAGGCAGTGGCTAACCACATCGCGGAGAGCGTGGCCGATGGCGCTCGGTGCGGGCGCTCGCTCGCCGGTACGGACGGAGGCGAGCCGGCGAGCGATGCGTTCGGCGGCGGCAATGAGGAAGTGTCCCGATCCACAGGCGGGGTCGAGAACGGTAACCGAGAGGAGAGATGATTCCGCGTCGGGTTGCGAGACAGCCTCGTCGAGGACCGGCTCGAGGGCGCTGTCGAGGAGCTCAGAGACCAGTGGGGTTGGCGTGTAGTAGCTGCCCGTGGTTTTACGTTCGTGACCGGCAGCCACTACGAGAGTGAAGTTTGACGTATCCAGGTCGATCTGCGGTTGGAGCTCGAGGAGGCTCTCGTAGACGCTGCCCAGCTCTTCGGGACCAAGGTGGGCGAAGTCGACGCGCTGGCGTGCTTTGTCTCGCTGGGTGAACGCCAACGCGGCGAGAGCCTCCAGGAGGGCGGCATTGGATAGGCAGGCGGAATCCAAGTTGGCACAGGCAGCGCCTGACCACAGGAATGACCCGAGAGCCGGGAGTCCAAGGGCCGGCGAGCCGTTCATGCCGAGAGCGGCGAACACGGGCCGCAAGCTCTCCCAAAGGTCGCCGTGCTGGGAGCTTCTGCCCTGCTCGGCCAAGTCGCGGATCCGAGACATCGAGTAGTAGACGCGGTAGCGGGTAGCTTCCACAGAGTCGGGGTCGGGAAGCAGAAGATTGCGGTCTTCAGCGACGAGGAGGAAGACGACCCGGTAGACGAGGCGAAGGATTTCGTGGTGGTAGTCCGACGCCCGCAGGTCGCCTGCGTGGAGTCGGCGGCGAAGGTCGTTGTTCGTGGGGTGAGCGAGGAACCCGGAGCCCAGAGCACGTATCGCCGCTTCGAATCCGTCGCGCAGATCTGCCAGCGCCCGCACGCCCATCTGTCGAGCTTCTACGGCCCATCGTTCAAGCCAGCAGTCTTCTGGCCGGTCGGCTTCGAAGCGTGACTGGTGGCAAAGCAGCCACAACACGGCGAAGTCAGCGAAGGATTGGGCTTCGAAGATCGCCTGGAGGTCGAACTCAACATAGGCGGGGCGCGTGAGACTGGTGTGGTCGCGCAGCAGCCGCAGCACGAGACCGTTGGAGACGATCGCCCATAGGTGGTCATCGGACCGGTTGAGAAGATCCTGCACCAAGGCGTGGGGCGAGGACCGCGCGGCACCGGCGACGCCGGGAGCGGAACGGTCGAGGTCTACGTCGGCACCGAGCAGGTGAATGGGAACTGGACCCCACGCGTGGGAGACGGGGTAGCTGGTGCCGTCGACGCTCAGGCCACCGCGGGCGGGGGCGAGGCGGCCGAAGCCAAGTTCGGTGAGGAGAGGGAGGAGCCAGGTTTCGCGGGTAAGTGTGGTGGCACGCTGTCCTTCTGGGAGTCGTTCGAGGTGGTCTCGGAACTCGATCCACTGGCCAAGAAGCTCCGACCAGGCGCGGCTGATGCCATCCCGCAGTCGTCGCCCGGGAGGAAGGTGGTAGTCCTCGGGCCGGGTTCCGCTGAGCGCTTGTGGCTCCGCTGCGAGCCGTGCGAGTAGGTCAGAAGGCAGGAGCCCGCCCGAGGTGGTGATGGCGGAGGTGGTGCGGGCCATGATCGCTACAGCGGTAAGCAGACGTAGACGCCGAGGACATCGGCGGGCAGGTGCGGTGTGACGGTCACGGCGGTGGTATCGCGGGCTTGCTGTCGAATCCTTCGATGGGTTGCTTCGAGGCCGGCGGCTCGCCTCACGGCTCGGTCCGCGATGGCGGGAGCAAGAGCATCAGCTCCTTCGAGGACTCGTTGGATGAAAGCTTGGCGTTGTTCGGCGGGGATGTTGGCGCCCGGCGTGGATTCGAGCAGACCCTCGGCGGCGTCTGTTTCAAGCCAGCTTGGCTCGGTGGCGGAACCTTCGAAGGCGGCGATGTCGAGGTCTTCGGCGAGGAGGTGCCGTGCGCTCGCGCCCCGGCCGATGGCGATGTCAAATCGCTGGCGAATCAGCAGCAGTGTGGTGGCCGTCGTGACCGCATCGGTGCGGATGGCGCCGCATCTCGCGGCGGGGGCGTCGGGACCACCTTCGAGGGCGCCGTCGAGGACGTAGCCGGCGAGGCCCGTCACGAGGGGACTGGTCCGCCCGAGGTAGGTCTCGCTGGGTTTGAGGGTCGGCTCGAAGCGCCCAATAACGGTGGCCTCGCGGGTGCCGAGCCGATCTCGCGCTGGGCGGGGAAACCGGTCCACCACGAGGCGGATCGGCGTGGTGAAGCCGTCGCCATCGCTGTGGCCGCCGAGCGCTCGGGTTGCGCTGACGGCGAATCGTGCGACGTCGCTGCTCGATCCAACAGCGGCGCGTGCCTCGGCCAGCTCGGCGGCGACCTCGCTGGTGCTGATGGTGTGCTGGGCATAGCGGGTGCGGGAGACGCGCTCACGTTCGGCCGCCCGCTCCCACTCGTCGAACAGTGATGCTTGCACCGCTTGTACCTCGGGCGTGAACAGGGAGAGCTGTTCGTTTCCGCTATGAAAGATACGGTCGAAGACGGTCTCGATGAACTCGTCGTTGGATCCGGGCACTGGGATCGACACGCCAAGTCGGTTGCGGATCGCCTTGTGCTTGCGCAAGAGCACGTCGAGGACGATCTCGTCGACCAGGTTGTCCGTGCCGTACACCGTGGCGACCCGCACCGAGGGTGACGCCTGCCCGTAGCGGTCGACGCGGCCCTCGCGCTGCTCCAGTCGGGTGGGGTTCCAGGGCAGGTCGTAGTGGACGACCGCATCGAAGCTGTGCTGGAGGTTGATCCCCTCCGACAGACAGTCGGTAGCGACCAGCACACGCTGGCTGGCATGCCCAAGCGCCTCGATCCGCTGCTCGCGGTCACTTGGCACCAACAGCCCAGTGACGGCTTCGATCGCAACCTTGGTCCCGAGTGCGGCCCGGAGGTGCTCGGCGACGTATTCGGCGGTGGGTATAAACCGACAGAACACGATCGGATTGGCACCGTCGGCGACGAGTCGTCGGACCAGAGCGATCGTGTGGGTGAGCTTGTTGTCCGGGTCGCCTGCCAGCGCGTCGGCGGCACGGGCGAGCTGGCGGAGACGGCTCCGCTCGGCGGCCTCCGATCCATCCTCGGGATCGGGATCGGCTCCGGGGGCGGCGTCGGGTCGGCCGGCATCGTCGGCCTCGTCGAGGTCCAAGACGGCCGCCCGGCCGACCTCGTCGGCCTCCTCGACGGTGGTCGTTGTGGCGGGCGCTGCCCGGTTTCGTAACGTCGCCGCCGCGGCCGCCGGGCTGGACGCGAGAGCACGCAGGAGCGCGAGTACACCCCACCAACGGACGCGTTGGCGGTGCCGACCGCCGGTTTCGTCGTTGACCGTTTGGCGGGCCCACGCGATCACGTCTTCGACGAAGCTCCGGTAGGCGGAGCTGAGCTGGTATTGGCCGGCGTTCTCCGGCAGGTCGAGGCGCTCGGGGAACGGAGTCGTGGTGTCGAGGTACTGGCGGATGTCTGCCCGGCGGCGCTGTACGAAGTGCCGGGCGAGCTGGGCGCGGGCGGTCGCGTCGGTCTCTTCGGCGTCGGCCATCGCCGATACCCCGGCGCCGAGCAGGGAGATGAGGGAGCGAAAGGCGCCTTCGTTGCCCGAGTGCGGGGTGGCGGTGACGAGAATGAGGTGCCGGGAGGGGTCGGCGGCCAGACCTTGGAGCAGTTGGTGGCGTTGCTGCCGGGCGGTGGAGCGGTTGGCGACATCGACGGCGCAGGTGTGTGCCTCGTCGACGATGATCAGGTCGGGGGCGATACTTGGGCGGAGGAAGTCGTGACGGCGACGTTCGGACTTGATGAAGTCCGTGGACACGACGGTGGCGGGATGTGCTTCGAAGATGCTGGTACCGAAAGGCAGGCGCCGTTCCAACCGGGTGGCGGTCGATGAGAGCACGGCTTCGGTGGCGATGTTGAACTTGTCAGCCAGCTCGGCTTGCCACTGCTCGGCGAGATGCGGCGGGCAGAGCACGGCGAACCGCCGGGCAGCGCCGGTAACGAGGAGTTCCTTGGCGATGAGGGCGGCCTCGATCGTCTTTCCGATCCCGACGTCATCGGCGATCAACAGACGCACCGGGTCGAGGCGCAACGCCATAAGGAGGGGGACGGCTTGGTACGGGCGGGGCTCCACGGCGATCTCGGCGAAGGAGCGGAAGGGTCCGGCCGAGGAACGAAAGCCGAGTCGGGCCGCGTCGCGGAGCAGACGGGCCGACGAGTGGTCGCCGGCGCGGGCCGGGTCCGGCCAGTCGAAGCGGGCCGGGCGGACTTCCTCGAGTGCCGGTACGACGCCGGCCACCTCGGTGTCAGCACCAGCCAGCGGGCGCAACAGCAGGAGATCGGGGGTTGAGTCGGGGAGGACGACCCACTCTCTCCGGCGTGCGGTGACGAGGGACCCGGGCGCGAACGTCGCGGTGTTGGCGCCGACCATCAGCGCCCAGGCCTTCCGAAGGTGCCGGGGTTGGCGGCGAAGATCTGCTCCCAGTCGGCCGGGTCGGCGAAGCGCAGAGACAGCCAGCCTCGGTCCAATAGCGCGGCGACCGCATCGGCGTCACGCTGGGCACGATGGGGGTAGTCGTGGTGGGGACCGTCGATGTAGATGGCGATGTGGGCGTCGTCGTAGACGAAGTCGGGTCGGGTGCCGTCGAGTCCGACCTGGGCTCGGTCGGGGAGACGCAGCCCGCGAGAGGCGACGTCGCCCAGCCACTGGCGCTCCAAGTCGCTCTGGCACTGACGGGTCAGCGCTTCGAGGTGTTCGTCGCGGCTGGCCTCGACCGGGGAGGTGGCGACGGCGGCACCGGAGAGCGCGGCGAGGTAGTCACGGATGAGCGTTCTGTCGACGAGGTCGTGGTCGGGCTGGTTGGTATAGGAGAGGAGGCAGTCGTAGCAGGCGGCTTCGCAGTCCTCCCGGGCGTTGGGGGCACGGCGCAGATCCACGATGCCGCCAGGCGTGAGGTTGTAATGACACAGCTCCAGCGCCACCGACGCGACCTGGGGCAGAGCGTCGGCACGTTCGGCCAGGTGTCGGAGCACCCCGGCACCGCCCTCGGAGGCTTCGAACAGCAACAATGAGCTGCGCCGGTTGGCGTCGGGGAGGCTAACGACAGCGAGCTCGGAATCTTCGACGTCGAAGACGGCCTGGACCCCGATCTTGAGCGCGGCCTGCAGGCTGGCCATGAAGGCCAGGTCAGGGTCGACGCCGCAGGGGTCAAAGACCAA
>DAHUZS010000026.1 GCA_027315045.1 Acidimicrobiaceae bacterium | reverse complement strand
CCTAAGGACCGCCAATGTGGCAATAGGTCGAAATTTGTTACGAAATAGTTTCCAGCCCGTTGTCAAAGCGACGAAGGCGCGACAGAAAGGTCGACGGGCCGGAACCCACCCGACCAGCGGCTGATCAGCCGAAGAGCCTGGTCCGCAGGGCGTCGAGCTCCGCCCCGGCCACCTCGGCCCGCAGCGCCCGGGGAAACCTCCCCGTCCGTACCGCCAGGTCGAAGCATCGCTGCGATCCGGCGCACAGCCAGGCGCCGCGGCCGATGCCGGGTCCCACGACCAGGCCATCGGGACCCCAGGACACCCGCAGCAACCGGGCCGTCCCCGCCCGCCGACGACAGCCCACGCAGGTGCGGACCGGGCTACTCGTCCCCGGTCGCCTCCGTCGCGGCCGGCACCGGTGGGGGCCCGTCGCCGGTCGGCCCGTCGGCCGGTTCCTCGGACTGCTCCTCGGCCGCCTGGCTCCAGGCCTCGGCCGAGATGGCCTCGCCGCCCTCGGCCGGCTTCCAAACCATCTCGCCCGACTCGTCCTCCACCCACTCCCCCTCGGCCCAGTCCTGGCCCTCGTAGGCGGCCTCCTCCTCGAGCTGGGTCTCGCTCTTGATGTCGATGCGCCACCCGGTCAGCCTCGCCGCCAGTCGGGCGTTCTGCCCTTCCTTCCCGATAGCCAGAGAGAGCTGGTAGTCGCTCACGATCACCGTCGCCGTGCCGGTGGCGTCGTCGAGGCGGACTTCGCGGACCCGGGCGGGGGCCAGTGCGTTCTGGATCAGCTCCACCGGGTCGTCGGAGAAGGGGACCACGTCGACCCGTTCGCCCCGTAGCTCGTTGGTCACCATGCGCACCCGCGACCCCCGCGCCCCCACGCACGCGCCGACCGGGTCGACATTGGGGTCGTTCGACCACACCGCGATCTTGGTGCGGTGCCCTGGCTCCCTGGCTACCGCCTTCAGTTCGACCACCCCCGAGGAAATCTCGGGCACCTCGAGTTCGAAGAGCCGCTTGATCAGGCCGGGATGGGTCCGGCTCACCACGATCTGGGGTCCCTTGGTCGTCTTGCGGACCTCGACGATGTAGGCCTTGAGCCGGGCGCCGTGCTCGTAGCGCTCGTAGGAGACCTGCTCGGCCTGGGGCAGCAGGGCCTCGACTTTGCCCAGGTCGAGAAGGGTGTAGCGGTTGTCGGTCTGCTGGACGATGCCGGTGACGATGTCACCCTCCCGCCCCGCGTACTCCTCGTACTTCATGTCGCGCTCGACCTCGCGGATGCGCTGGAGGATCACCTGCTTGGCGGTCTGAGCGGCGATCCGACCGAAGTCGGCCGGGGTGTCGTCCCACTCCCTGATGACGTTGCCCTCTTCGTCGAGCTCCTGGCCATAGACACGGATCTCTCCGGATTCGGGGTCGATGGTGACCACCGCTTCCTCGGCGGCGTCGGGGCGGCGCTTGTAGGCCGCCACCAGCGCATTGGCCAGGGCGTCGAGGAGGGTGTCGACAGAGATCCCCTTGTCCCGGGCGATCTGGCTGAGGGCGTCCAAGAACTCGAAGTTCGTCTTGCTCATGATCTGGACCGTTCTTTCTTGCCCGACCGCCCCGCCTTCTTCGGCTTGGTGGCGTGGTCGGACCCCCACTCGAACAGCGTTCTTGCCCGCTCGATCGCCACGTAATCGAGGTGGATGGAGCCCTCGGGCACCTCTGGACCCTCGAGGGTGCACCCGGTCTCGTCGGCCGCCACGAGGACGCCGCGCACCCGACGGATGGGATGCTCGCCCGCGGCGATCCGGACGCTCACGGTCTCCCCCACCGCCCGCTCGAAGTGGGCCGGGGTGCGGAGCCTTCGTTCGAGCCCCGGGCTCGAGACCTCGAGGGTGTAGGAACCGGGGAACAGGTCCAGCCGATCGAGGGTCCGGGAGAGCTCCTGGTTGGCCCCGGCCAAAGCGTCGAGGTCGACGCCGCCGGGGCGGTCCACCGTCACCTGGACCTGGGATCTCCCCACGACCACGTCGACCAGCTCGAGGCCCGACGCCTGCACCACCGGTGACAGCGCGTCGACCAGCCGCTCGGTCTCGTCCACTGCCACCTCCTCTCGCCGGTGCTGCTGCTCTGCCCCTTCCCCGCGGGTGACCGCCCTGCGGCCCGGCCGCAAAATGAAAGCGTGGGCCGCGGCCCACGCTTCACGAGGTCCCGTACGGGACCGGACAGCGGCAAAAATCATACCAATCAGTAGGCTTTCCCGACGACGGCAACCAGTTCTTCTTCGGCCTCTTCGGCCAGGGAGCCGTCGGGTCGCTGCAGGCAGCGCACACTGACCCCGGATTCGGCCAGGGCGTCCTCGCCCGCTTCCCCCAAGGTGGCCAGCGGGACCACGGCGAAGCCGTCGGCGGCCACCTCGATCGCCTCTCCCAGGGTGGCGACCTCGCTGATCCGGGTGTCGCGGAACGCCCGGGCCTCGGCGAACAGACGCTCGGCCGTCTCGTCGAGGGCGGCGGTAACGGCCCCCACCAGCCCACCGAGGCGCACCGGGTTCTTGGAGCGGTCGTGGCGGACCACCACCACCGCGCTGTCCTGTGCCAGGTCCCGGGGCCCGATCTCGACCCGCACCGGCACCCCCTTTCGCTCCCAGTCGATCGCCCGACGCCCAAAGGAGGTGCCCGTCCGCTCGTCGATGCTGACCCGGAGCCCGGCTCCTCGGAGGTCCGCGGCGATGGCCGCCGCCGCCGGCCCGGTCGACTCGTCGGCCCGGACCACCATGACCACCACCTGACTCGGGGCCAAGGCCGGGGGGAGTCGAAGCCCGAAGTCGTCGCCGTGCACCATGATCAAGCCGCCGATGAGCCGGGTGCTCGCCCCCCACGAAGTCTGGAACACGTGGCGCAGCGCCCCCTGCTCGTCGGAGAAGGTGATTCCGAACGCCTTGGCGAAGTTCGTCCCGAGCTCGTGGCTGGTGCCGAGCTGCAGCGCCTTGCCGTCGCCCATCATCCCCTCACAGGTCCAGGTCCGGACGGCACCGGCAAAGCGCTCCCGCTCGGTCTTGTGCCCGATCAGGGTCGGGACGCACATGACCCGCTCCATGGCGTCGAGGTAGACGTCGCGCAGGATCCGCACGGCGTACTCGGTCGCCTCAGCCTCGCTGGCATGGGCGGTGTGGCCTTCCTGCCATAGGAACTCGCTCGTGCGCAGGAAGAGCCGGGTCCGCATCTCCCAGCGCGCCACGTTCGACCACTGGTTGACCAAGAGCGGCAGGTCCCGGTGGCTCTGGATCCACTTGGCGAAGAAGTGGTTCACTACGGTCTCCGACGTCGGCCGCACCACCACCGGCTCCTCGAGCCGGTTTCCTCCGCCGTGGGTCACGACCCAGAGTTCGGGGCTGAACCCCTCGACGTGGGACGCCTCGAGCTGCAGGTATTGCTCCGGGATGAACAGGGGGAAGTAGGCGTTCTGAGCCCCGGCCTCCTTGATCCTGCGGTCGAGCTCGCCCTGGAGCAGCTCCCAGATCCCGAACCCCCAGGGGCGGATCACCATGGTGCCGCGCACCGGCCCGTTCTCGGCCATCTCGGCCTGGGCGACCACCTCTTGGTACCAGCGGGGGAAGTCCTCGGCGCGCGGGGTCAGCGCTGCGGTGTCGTTGGCCACGGCCAAACGCTAGGTCGAGATCCGCCCCCGAACGTTCACCGTCCCGGGCGACGATCGCTCGCCTTTAGGAGTCGTCCTCGACCCGGCGGCGGATCATCTCGATCCGGGTCTTCGAGGCATTCGGATCGCTGCCCCCCTCCTCGAGCAGGGCGCGGCGGTCGGCCTCGGCCTCGGCCGCCGCCGACTTGTCCGCCGCGGCCAGTCGGGCCTCGACGCCCTCGGCCACCAGCCGCTCGGCCTCGGCCACCAGTGAGTCGACCATCTCGGCCTCGGGCACCACCCGGACGATCTCGCCCCGGATGAACAGGTGCCCTTTCTCCTTGCCCGCGGCGATCCCGAGGTCGGCCCCCCGGGCTTCCCCCGGACCGTTCACGACGCACCCCATGACGGCCACCTGGATCGGGAGGTTCCGGTGCTCCAGGGCCGCCTGGGCCGCCTGGGCCACGGCAATCACGTCGACCTGGGCCCGGCCACACGACGGGCAGGCGATGAGGTCGAGGCCTTTGCGCTCGCGCAGCCCGAGGGATTCGAGCAGTTGGCGTCCGGCCCTCGCCTCCTCGACCGGGTCGGCGGTGAGCGAGTAGCGGATGGTGTCGCCGATGCCCTCGGCCAACAGCGTGCCGATGCCGGCGGTGCCCTTCAAGAGCCCGGCCGGCGGCGGCCCCGCCTCGGTCACCCCGAGGTGGAGCGGATGGTCGAAGGTCTGCGAGGCCAGGCGGTAGGCGGCGATCATGAGGGCCACCGAGGACGCCTTCACCGAGATCTTCACGTCCTCGAAGCCGACGTCAGCGAAGTAGGCCAGCTCCCGCTGCGCCGATGCCACCAGCGCCTCAGGGGTGACCCCGCCGTGGCGCTCGTAGAGCTCCTTGTCGAGGGAGCCGGCGTTGACCCCGATCCGGATCGGCACCCCGCGGTCCTTGGCCTCCCGGGCCACCGTCTTGATCTCGGCTTCCTTTCTCAGGTTGCCGGGGTTGAGTCGGAGGCCGTGCACCCCGGCGTCCAGGGCGGCGAGCGCCATCTTGTGGTGGAAGTGGATGTCGGCCACGATCGGCACCGGCGAGCGGGGCACGATCTGGGCCAGGCCCTCCGCCGCCGGCTCATCATTACAGGTGCACCGGACGATGTCGGCGCCCGCCGCCGCCAGCTCGTAGACCTGGGCCAGCGTGCCCTCGACGTCGGCGGTCTTGGTGGTGGTCATCGACTGGACCGAGATCGGCGCACCGCCCCCGACGGCCACGCTGCCCACGTGGATCTGGCGGGTCGGGCGCCGTGCGCTCAGCAGGTTACCGGAGAGTTCCACCCCTCCATTGTGCCCTGCCCGACTCCTCGGCCGTTCAGCGGCTCACCCGAAGGGGTTGGGGACGGGGTGCGTGATGTCCAGGTAGGCGGCCGAGACCACGAGGAGCAGGAGCACCACGACGAAGCCGTAGGTGAGCGGCATGAGCTTGGCCGCGTCGGCGTGGTAGGCGGGGCGGCCCCGCCTGGTCCGGATCCGCTCGTACACGGCGATGGCGACGTGGCCCCCGTCGAGGGGGAGCATCGGCACCATGTTCAAGATGGCGATGAAGATGTTCAGCGCGATCAGGACGGCCAAGAGGGAGCCGATCCCGGCCTTCGCTCCCTGGACGGCGATCCGCACGGCGCCGATGATCGACTCGGGCCGGCTGGCCTGCTGGGTGGGCGTGGCCCCGGAGGGATGGAGCACCTGGTGCACGTAGCCCGAGATCCCGCTCGGAGACAGGAGGTGGCCGAGCCCGGTGACGGCGCTCGAGGTGGTGTGGCCGACCACCACCGCCGCACCGCCGATGGCCCCGAATGGGTTCTCGGGAACCGCGACCCCGCCCAGACTCACCCCGATCTCCCCGCTCAGCTGCTCGCGGCCGTTCACCAAATGGCGCCGCAGCTCCGGCACCACGGTGAGCGGCACTGTCCGCCCGTGCCGGCGGACGAGCAGGCTGACCGAGCGGCTGGCCGAGCCCTCGATGGCCGTCACTAGCTGGTCGGGGTTCGAGAAGCCGTGGCCGTTGACGGCCACGATGACGTCGCCCACCTTCATCCCCGCCTCCTGGGCCGGGTTGAACCGCTGGCCGGCGAAGTGGCTGAAGCCGAGCACCTCGACCGCCGACCCCGAGGTCGACCCGACGAACACGAGCGCCGACCAGGCGAGCACGAAAGCCATGACGAAGTGCATGAACGAGCCGGCCGAGGCGACGAGGATCCGCTTTCGAAACGGCGCCTGGCGGTAGCTGCGGGCCTCGTCGCCCGGGTGGACCTCCTCCAGGTTGGTCATGCCGGGGATCTTCACGTAGCCGCCGGCCGGGATGGCCTTGACCCCGTACTCGGTCTCACCCCGCCGGATCGACCACAGGCGGGGCCCGAACCCGACGAAGAATTCGGTGACCTTCATCCGGCTCCACTTGGCCGTGGCGAAGTGCCCGGCCTCGTGGACCATCACCATCACGACGACGGCCACGACGACGAGGAAGAGGTCGCCCAACCCGAACGCGAAGAAGAGCGCCGCCACCACGGCCACCACCACGGCCAGGCGCAGCAGGGCGGAGCGCGGCCGGACGGTCGGTGGAGCCGGTTCGGGTGCCTGGGGCGGCGCCAGCGTCACCGACCCCGCCTGGCAACGGCCACCGCCGCCCGCTCCCGGGCCTCCCGATCGGCGTCGAGGACCGCGCCCAAAGAGTCGATGGGCGCGTCGTCGAAGGCCTCGAGGGTCTCGGCCACCACCTCGGCGATGGCCGGCCAGCGGATGCGGCCCGAGAGGAACGCTGCCACCGCGACCTCGTTGGCCGCGTTCAGCCACGCCGGGGCGCCGCCGCCGGTTCGCCCGGCCTGGTAGGCGAGGTCGAGGCAGGCGAACACCTCCCGATCCGGCTGTTCGAAGGTCAGCTGCAGGGGTCGTCCCCAGTCGACCGGGCCGAAGGCGACGTCCAGGCGTTGCGGGTACCCCATCGCGTAGCCGATCGGGAGGCGCATGTCGGGCACCGACAGCTGGGCCAGGGTCGCGCCGTCGACCAGCTCGACCATGGAGTGGACGATCGACTGCGGGTGCACGAGCACGTCGATGTGGTCGTAATCCACGCCGAACAGCTCATGGGCCTCGATCACTTCCAGGCCCTTGTTCATGAGCGTCGACGAGTCGATCGTGATCTTCGGGCCCATCTTCCACGTTGGATGGGTCAGCGCCTCGTCGACCGTCACCGCCGACAGGCTGGAGTGGTCTCGGCCGCGGAACGGGCCACCAGACGCGGTGATGAGCAACCGGGCGACGTCGCCGGAGGCGACCGAGGCCAGGCACTGGTGGACGGCACAGTGCTCGGAATCGACCGGCACGATCTCGGCCCCGGGCGTCGTCCGGGCCCGCTGGACGACCGGCGCGCCGGCGATGAGCGACTCCTTGTTGGCCAGGGCCAGCCGCGCCCCGGCCTCGAGCGCGGCCAGGGTGACCGGGAGGCCAGCGAACCCGACCACCCCGTTCACGACGACGTCCGCCGCGCCGGCCGCGGCGACCAGCCCCTCGGGTCCCGCCACCACCTCGGTGCCCGCCGGCACCAGCTCGGCCAACTTGGGCGCGAGCGTCGGGTCGCCGATCCCCACCAACGCGGGACGCAGGGTCCGGGCCTGCTCGGCCAAGCGGTCGATCGAGCTCTGGGCGGCCAGGGCCACCACCTCGAAACGGCCCCCGCTCGCCGCGACGACCTCGACCGCCTGGGTCCCGATCGATCCGGTCGAGCCGACCAGGCTGACCGTGGCGCTAGGCATGGGCTCCGGTCCGCTGCGGCGTGACATCGAGCCAGCATGCCATCGGTCTGGGCCCCCCGGTGGTCACCGGGGGACGGATCATCCCAGGTGGAAGGCGATGACCAGGTAGTAGGTGGCGGGAAGGGCGAACAGCAGCCCATCGATGCGGTCCAGCACCCCGCCGTGGCCTGGAAGCAACCGGCCCATGTCCTTCAGGCCGAGGTGACGCTTCACCGTCGACTCGAACAGGTCGCCGAGCGTGGCGACCACCGAGACCACCAGGGCCAGCGCGGCGGCCTTGCCCACCGTCCAGGGGTGGATCATGTGCACGATCACGACCGTGAGGATGAGCGAGGTGACCAGGCCGCCGACGAAACCCTCCCAGGTCTTGTTGGGGCTCACCGAGGCCATGGGGTGGCGCCCGAGCCAGGCCCCGAAGGTGAGGGCGCCCACGTCGTAGGCGACCCCGGCGATCACCGCACCGAGCAAGAAGGCGATCCCGTGGCGCGCCGGGAAGAGCGTCGGTGACACCAACAGCGCCCCGAAGGAGCCAAACACGGCCACCCAACCGAAGACGAACAGGGTGGTCCCGGTCGAACGGACGGCATCGGTGTGCTCGACCCCCGCGAGGTGCCAGACGAGGCAGGCCGCCACCAGCAGCACCAGGACCAGGGGCAGCGCCGCCTCACCCTTGTTGTAGGCGGCGATCATGAGCGAGACCGTCGCCACCAGGCCGAGCAGGGTCACCGGGTGGTAGCCGCCGTGGCGGAAGGCGGCGAACGCCTCGGCCGCGGCCAGCGTGACGACCAGCGTCACCAGGCCGACCGCGGCAGCCGAGCCAATTTTGAAGGTGATGAGGGCCAGCCCACCGAGGACCAGTCCCGAGACCATGGCGGCGGCCAGGTTGCGCGGCGGCGCTTCCTCGGGCTCGGGCCCGGTCGGGGGGCGGAGGCGGTCGACCGGCGAGGGGCGGCGAGCCGGCGGCGCGGGGAACGCCCCGCGCTCGGCCTGCCTCGCCGCCCGCCGCTCGGACGGCCGCAGGGACCGCAGGCGCGACGGCGGCGCCTCGAATGCCGTGCCGAGGTCGTCGACGACCACCGGCTCGCTCGTCCCGATCCCGAGCGGTTCGGGTGCCTCGAACCCCGAAGGGGCCGCAACGTCGGCTTCGGGCTCCGTCGGGCCGACCACCGGCAGGACGGCCGTGACCGGACCGTCGTCGCCCGGCCCCGAGGGCGAGGAGAGCGAGAGGTCATCCCACTCGGCGTCGGCCACGCCATCCCAGGCCTTCTCGTCGAGGAGGTTCTCGACCCCGTCGCCGGTGCCCGGGAGGTCGAACACCCAGGGCTGGCGGTCCGAGTTGCCGGCGTCCAACGAGCCCTGCCCGCTCTGGTCGCCGGCCAGCATCGAGGGGTCGAACCCCTCGTCCTGCGCCTCCCAGTCGGCCCCTCCCTCGCGCCAGGTCGGGCCCCGCAGCGACGAGTAGCGATCGGCCTCGGCGCGCTCGTTCTCGCGCGACAGGATCGCCGGCACCTCGCCGGTGGCCGGCTCGGTCCAGTGCGGCAGCGGCGGGACCACGAACGCCTGGTCGTCCCGATCCCCCTCGGTCCCGGGTTCCTCCTCCTCGACCTCCTCATCGAGGTCGGCCTCGGGGTCTGGACGCCGGGCAGCCGACCGACCGGCCGGTTCGGCGCCGACGATCCGCACCCGGCCGCTCCGGTACCCGGTGTGCTCGAGGTCCTCTTCGTTCTCTCTCGCCATCAGTCCCCCTCAGACCTCCAAGAGCTCGCGCTCTTTGTGGCTGAGCAGCTCGTCGATCTCGCCGATCTGACCGTGGGTCAGCTTCTCGAGTTCCTTTTCGATCCGCTCGAGCTCGTCGGCAGTGAGCGACCCGTCCTTCTCCAGACCCTCGAGCTCGTGGCGCGCTCCCCGGCGCACGTTGCGGAGCGCGACCCGGCCCTCCTCGGCCTTGTGGCGGACCACCTTGACCAGTTCCTTGCGCCGTTCCTCGGTGAGCGCCGGGAAGGCCAAGCGGATCACCGTGCCGTCGTTCGCCGGGTGGATGCCGAGGTCCGAGGCGTTGATAGCCTTCTCGATGGCACCGAGCGATCCCTTGTCGTAGGGGGAGACCACGAGGAGCATGGCGTCGGGGACGCTGAACCCGGCCAGCTGGCGGAGCGGCGTCTGGGTCCCGTAGTAGTCGACCATCAGAGTCTCGATTAGCGCCGGGGTGGCCCGTCCGGTCCGCACCGAGGCGAAGTCGGCCTTGGCGTGCTCGACGGCCTTGGCCATCTTCTCCCGGACCTCTTCGAGGACCAGCTGGCCGAACTCCTCGGTCATCGGACCAGCGTACCGATCTGCTCGCCGCTGAGCGCCCGGCGCAAATTTCCCTCAGGCATCAGGTCGAACACCCGGATGGGCAGGCCGTTGTCCTTGCAGAAGGTCACGGCGGTGAGGTCCATCACCCGGAGGTCCTTGGCCACGATGTCCATGAAGGAGATCTCGTCGAAGCGGGTCGCCGAGGGTTCGAGACGGGGGTCGGCGCTGTAGACCCCGTCGACGCCGCCGTGGGTCCCCTTGAACAGCAGGTCCGCCTCGATCTCGGCCGCCCGAAGCGCGGCCGAGGTATCGGTGGTGAAGTAGGGGTTCCCCGTGCCCGCGGCGAGCAGGACCACCCGACCCTTCTCGAGGTGGCGGATGGCCCGCCGCCTGATGTATGGCTCGGCCACCTCGGCCATGTGCACGGCGGTCAACACTCTCGTGTCCTGGCCGTGCTTCTCGAGCGCGTCCTGCAGGGCCAGCGCGTTGATGACGGTCGCCAGCATGCCCATGGCGTCCGAGGTGGCCCGGTCCATGCCGGCGCCGACGCCGGTGGTCCCCCGCCAGATGTTGCCCCCCCCGACCACCACCGCCAGCTCGATGTCGAGGTCGGCTCGGGCCTCGGAGATCTCCACGGCGAAGCGCTCCACCACGTTGGCGTCCAGGGTCTCCTCGGAGGACGCCGAGGCCAGCGCTTCCCCCGACATCTTCAACACGACCCGCTTCTGGTCAGCCATGCGCTGCTCCCGCGTCGGTCAGCGACGATCCTACGAACCGATCACCACCTGGGCGAAGCCCACGATCCGGGCCGAGCCCAGCATTGCCCCGACGGACGTTTTGTCGTCGTGGGCCGACGGCTGCTCGAAGAGCACCCGTTCCTTGAACCAACCGTTCAGGCGGCCCTCGACGATCTTGGCCAGCGCGGCCTCGGGCTTGCCCTCGTTGCGCGACAGGGCCTCGAGCGTCCGACGCTCCTCCTCGACCACCTCGGCCGGAACCTCCTCGCGCCGCAGGTAGGTGGGCCTCGAGAACGCGGCGGTCAGGGCCACCTCGTGGGCCAGCTCGGGCGTCCCGCCTGCCAAGACGACCGCCACCGCGTTGACGCCGCGCCCCGACTGCTGATGGAGGTACGTGTCGACGACCTCACCCTCGCCGGCCACCAGGCGATAGACGCTGCCGACCGAGATGTTCTCCTTCAGCGTCGCCGCCAACTGCGCGACCTCGTCGCGCCGCTTGACCACGGCGTCCTCCCCCTCCGCGGCCACCAGTGCCGCCAGGTCGTCGGCCACCGCCACGAAGTCGGCCGCCTTGGCCACGAAATCGGTCTCGCAACGCAGCTCGACCAGCGCCGCGACGTCGCGGTCCTTCACCACCGCGACCGCCCCCTGCACGGCCTCGCGGTCCTCCCGCTTCTGCGCCTGGACCAGACCCTGCTCCCGGAGCCACACCGCGGCACGGTCCATGTCGCCGTCGCACGCCCCGAGGGCCCGCTTGGCGTCCATCATCCCGGCGCCCGTCTCCTGGCGCAGCCGCTGCACGTCCTTGGCCGTGAAGTCGGCCACCGTCACACCTCCGATCCGCGGTCGTCCCCGGCGGAGCCCTCCGGCGTCGGGCTCGCGTGGGCCGTGGCGATCCAAGGGGCAGGCGCCGAGCCCGACGCCTCGGGGCCGTCGGCATCGGTTGCCCCGTCAGCCTCGGGCGCCGGGGGTGGCGCAGGCCGGGGTGGCGAGGGCGCGGACGTCACCGGCGCCGGGGTGCGCTGGGGACGATGGCCGGCGATCCAGTGTCCCTCCCGGACGGCCTCGGCCACGACGCGGCACATGAGCGCGCCGGCCCGGATGGCGTCGTCGTTGCCCGGGATGACATAGGTGATCACGTCGGGGTCACAGTTGGTGTCGACCACCGCCACCACCGGCATCTTCAGCTTGTTGGCTTCGGTTACCGCGATGTGCTCCTTCTTCGTGTCGATCACAAAGATGGCCTCGGGGAGCCGGTCGAGCCCGCTGATGCCCCCCAGGTTCCGCTGGAGCTTCTCGAGCTCTCGGACGTGGCGGAGTGCCTCGCGCTTCGGCATCCCCTCGAAGTCCCCGGCGGCTTGCATCGCCTCGAGCTCCTGCATGCGCTTCACCCGGGAGCTCACAGTGGCGAAGTTGGTGAGCATCCCGCCCAGCCACCGCTGGTTGACATAGGGCATCCCACAGGCCGCGGCGTAGTCGGCGACCGGCCCCTGGGTCTGCTTCTTCGTGCCGACGAAGAGGACCTTGCCGCCTCCGGCGACCAGGTCACGCAGGAAGTTGTAGGCCGATTCGACCCCTTCGAGGGTCTTGTGCAGGTCGATCAGGTAGATCCCGTTGCGCTCGCCCAGGATGTAGCGGCGCATCTTCGGGTTCCACCGGCGGGTCTGGTGTCCGAAGTGGACCCCCGCCTCCAGCATCTGGCGCATCGTCACGACGGCCACAGGTTGTCCTCCAGTCGGTTGTTCCTCCCCGGGCGCAGCACCTCCTCGGAGGCGACCGTGGAACGCGCCCGGGTGCGTTGATGAAAGGGTGACCGCTCTCCCTCGGGAGGGCCGCACGAGTCTACCCGGCCCCGGGCGGGCGGGAAACTGCAGTTCAGGCCCGCGGATGGGTGCCCTTGTAGACGGCGACCAGCCGTTCCTTGCTCACGTGGGTGTACACCTGGGTCGTCTGCAGGCTGGCGTGCCCGAGCAGCTCTTGGACCACCCGCAGGTCGGCGCCCCCGTCGAGCAGGTGGGTGGCGAAGCTGTGCCGCAGCGCGTGGGGGTGGGTGGGGACCGGCGAGCGACGGTCGAGGATCCGCCGGACGTCGCGGGGGCCGAGGCGCCGGCCGACACGGTTCAAGAACACCGCGTCGGGTGGAGTGTCCGGGCGGGCCAGGACCGCCCGGCCTCCGGCCAGCCAGCCTTGGAGGGCCCGGGCGGCTTGGTCGTAGATCGGGACCTGTCGCTCCTTGGAACCCTTCCCGGTGACCGTCACGATCCGTCCGGAGAGGTTGACCCCCGCCCGGTCGAGACCGCAGAGCTCTCCAACCCGCAGCCCGGCCGCGTAGAGCAGCTCCAAGACGGCCAGGTCGCGCCGTTCCAGGGCCAGGCCCAGGTCGTCGGAAGGTTCGGTCCGCGGCTCGAGCAGGCGCTCGAGCTCGGCGTGCGAGAGGACTCGGGGCAGCCGGCCGGCGGCTTTCGGCGACGACAGGCCCCGGGCCGGGTCCACGGCCAGGAGCCCCCGGCGCCGGCACCACGAGAAGTAGGTGCGCAGCGCGGCCGCCTTGCGGGCCACCGAGGCCCGGGCGAACCGCCTGGTGGCCAGGTAGGCGAGGTAACGGCGCAGGAGGACCCTTGCAACCCCATCGGGCGCCTCCACCCCCGCACGCGACGCCCACTCGGCGAAGGCGGTCACATCGGCGCGGTAGGCCCGGCGGGTGGCCGGTGCCCGGCCCGAGAGCGAGAGCACGAACGCGTCCAGCTCCCACGCCGGGTCAGGCCCGTCGTCGTCGCGACGCGCGCTCGTCACGAGCGCTCACGCTACGTTGCCTTGTTGCCCCTGGTGGGGACGGTGGCGGCCCGCCGAGCAGGGCGCAAGCGGCCTCGGGCGGCGGGGCCGCTATGGCAAGATCAGCCTGACGGGTCGGGGCACGCGGCGCGTTGGCCCAGCGAGCCGCCGTCCGGCGAAGAGAGGCGACGCGATGAGCAGCCGCATCCTGGTGGTGGAGGACGACGAACGGATCCGCTCCTCGATGCGCCTCGCCCTCGAGGAGGAGGGCTATGAGGTCGACGACGTAGGCAGCGGGGAGGAAGCGCTCGACCACTTCAACGCCCAGGCCCCCGACGTCACGCTCATCGACCTCATGTTGCCCGGGATGGACGGGTTCGAGTGCTGCCGGGCCCTGCGTCGCCAGAGCGCAGTGCCCATCATCATGGTGACCGCCCGCACCGACACCCACGACATCGTGGCCGGGCTCGAGGCCGGAGCCGACGACTACGTGACCAAGCCGTTCGTGGCCAAGGAGCTCGGCGCCCGGATCCGGGCCCTCTTGCGCCGGGCCCGTCCGGCCGAAGAGGAGCCCCGGGTACTCACCTTCGGCGAGCTCGAGCTCATCCCCGAGCAGGGCGTGCTCCGCCACCGCGACGGGGAGGACGTGCACTGCACGAGGACCGAGTTCCGCCTGCTGTGCGAGCTGGCCACCAACCCCAACAAGGTCCTCACCCGCGAACAGCTGCTCGACCGGGTCTGGGGGTACGACTACTTCGGCGACGGTCGGCTGGTCGACGTGCACATCCGCCGACTGCGGACGAAGGTGGAACCAGACCCGGCTCTCCCGCGCCACATCCTCACCGTCCGCGGCATGGGCTACAAGCTGGTCCCCTGACGTGACCGAGGCGGTGGTGGCGGAGGCGCCCCCCGCACGCGGCGACCACCGGCTCCGCCGTTACCTCCACGGGCCTCTGGCGGTGTGGGAGCGCCTGGGCCTGCGGGCCCGGGTCACCGGGCTCTTCGCCTTCGGCGCCCTGCTCTTCTCGGTGCTCATGGGGGGCCTGTCGTTCTACGCGACTTCGCACTTCTTGGTCAGTGACCAGGTCAACGCGGCCATCAAGGAGGCGTTCGTCGGGAGGGCCACGGTGGAGCAACGGCTCCTCGTGCCGACACCGAACGAGCTGACCGTCGTGGCCGACCTGACCGCCGCCACCGGGGCCACCACCTCGATCCTGTACTACCGGAGCACCGCCTACTCGTCCAACTCCTTCACCGTGTCGATCAACGACGTCCCCGAGCCCCTGCGGGCCTTGGTGCGGGCGGGCACGCCGGCGACCCAGACCTTCGTCCTCGGCAACCGGCCCCAGGTGGCCGTCGGGGTGCCGCTGCCATCGCTCGACGCTCGCTACTTCGTCATCTTCGATCTCGGGGACCTCGACCACACCCTCCACGTGCTGGCGCTGGCCCTCGTCCTCGGCGGGCTGGTCACCACCCTCTTGGGCGGGCTCGTCGGACGGGTGGCGAGCGGTCGGACGCTCCGGCCGCTCAGCGCGGTGTCGCGGGCGGCCGTCGCCATCGCCCGGGGTGACCTCGACACAAGGCTGCTGGCCACCACCGGGGACCCGGACCTGCGGGGGTTGACCCAGTCCTTCAACATGATGGTCGACCAGCTCCAGGACCGGATCGAGCGGGACGCCCGTTTCACCTCCGACGTGAGCCACGAGCTGCGCAGTCCGCTCACGACTATCGCCAACACCTTGAACGTCCTCGAGGCCCACGCCGACGAGCTCAGCCCGCGCGCCCGGCGGGCCCTCGAGCTCTTGGGCGCGGACCTCCGGCGCTTCGAGCGGATGGTGGCCGAGTTGCTCGAGATCTCCCGCTCCGACACCGGGTCGGCCGACATGTCGCTCGAGGTCGTCGACGCCGGGGAGCTGATCCGCCAGTCGGTGGCGGCCGGGATGCGCACCCTGCCCGCCCCAGTGTCCTCCCCGACCATCTCGATCGACCCGGTGCTCGACGACGTCACCATCGCCGTCGACAAGCGACGGTTCGAGCGGGTCATGGCGAACCTGCTCGAGAACGCCGCCCTCTACGCCGGCGGCGCCACCCGGGTGGCCGCCGAGCCGGGCCCCGACCGCCTGGGCCACCCGACCCTGGTGGTGGCGGTGGAGGACGAGGGGCCGGGGGTGCCGCTGGCCGAGCGTCGCCGGATCTTCGAGCGCTTCTACCGGGGCCAGGCGGCGGGCCGACGGGGAGCGAGTACCGGAACCGGGCTCGGGTTGGCCCTAGTAGCCGAGCACGTGCGGCTCCTCGGCGGGCTGGTCGGTATCGAGGACGCCCCCGGTGGCGGCGCCCGGTTCACCGTCGAGCTCCCGCTCGCCGACGGCGAGGAGCCGTCGTGACCCGCCGCCGGGCCGCCGCCGCGGTGCTGAGCGCGCTCTTCGCCGTCGCACTGAGCGGCTGTGGCATCGCCACCTCCGGAGGCCCGAGAGCGATCGCGCCCAACCAGATCCCCGACGTGCCCCAGGGCGTCGCCACCACCACCACCTCGCCGGGGTGCGTCGTCCCGGTCAGCGTGGTGCTCCTCGACCAGCTGAACAACGGTGCACCCGTCGCGGTCGCCCGCTGCGTCTCCCAGCAGGGCGAGCTCTCGTCGGTCGTGCGACAGCTGCTGCTCGGGCCGACCGACACCGAGTTGCTGAAGGGCTTCTCCAGCGCCATCCCGCCGACGACCCGGCTCTTGTTCCTCAACGTGTCGAAGCTCGGGGTGGTGACGGTCGATCTGTCGATCGACTTCATCTCGGGGAGCTCCCCCCAGCAAGAACAGGAAGTCCAGCAGGTGGTCTTCACCATCGCCTGCGCCCTCACCCCGGTGACCCGGGTCGCCTTCGAGGTCGAGGGGAGCCCGCAGTCGGTGCCGATCGCCAGCGGCGCTACGGCGAGCGGGCCGGTGACAGCCGCCGACGACTACAACTTCGGCTCGTTCAGCTGTACCCCGTGAGCGGCCGGCCTCAGTTGGCCGTGCCGAGCGCGCCGGCCTCCTGCCACCGCACGCGGGGTGCGCCACCCCAGAGGTGCTCGAGGTCGTAGTAGTCACGGGTCTCCTCGGCGAAGACATGGACCACGAAGTCGCCGTAGTCCATGAGCACCCAGGTCGCGTCGGAGAGGCCCTCGGTCGCGAACGGCTTGGTGCCGTCGTAGTCGCGCACGCGCCGCTCGATCTCCTCCACCAGGGCCCGCACCTGCCGGTCGTTCCGGCCCGAGGTGACCACGAAGGCGTCCACCACCCCGAGGAGCTCGCCCATCGCCAGGACCACCGTGTCGGCACCGAGCTTGCTGTCGGCGGCCCGCGCCGCGACCAGCGCCGAGTCGGGGACCAGGTCGGCCCCGGGAAGGGTGGTGGCAGGGATCGGGCTCATGGGCCTCCTCGCTCGGACGGTGACGGGAACGGTGACGGACGTGGCGCGCTGGGTGCGACCCGGTCGGCGGCGGCGACCGTCAATGCACCATGTCCAAGACGGTGACCGTGGTCCCCAGGGCGGCGGCCAGGACACCGAGGCCCAGCAACGCATCCCGGAGCCGGCGTCGACGGGCCCGGTGCAGGTCCCGTCGGCTGGCCGGCGTGGGCGCGTCGGCCGCCGCCTTGGCCGGTTCGACCGGGTCCGGCGCACCCGAAAGCGTCGCTCGGGCAACGAGGACCGGTTGCCCGGAGCGAGGCCCCACCCGATGGGGCCGTCCCCCCCGTCGGACGGGCGGGGCACTTCTCACTCCGGCGGCGGTCATCTGTGCACAGCGTACAGATTGTGGGCCTCGATGTACCGTTCCACCGCTTCTGGGACCAGGCCGTGGGCCGACCGGCCTGCGGCCAGGACCTCTCGGACCTCGGAGCTCGAGAGGTCCAGCTCGGGGCCCGGGACTACCTCAAGGCGCCACCCCGGCACCCGGTCCGGCCCGGGCGCCCCGGGGCGCCGCAGCACCACCAGGGTCACCAGTTCGGCCAGGCAGGCCGCCCGGTGCCAGGTGGGCAGGCTCCCGATCACGTCGGCCCCGACGATAAGGAACTGCTCGGGGTCGGGCCGGCCGGCGGCCCGGGCCGAGTTGGCGAGAGCCTCAACGGTCTCGACCGTGTAGCTCGGCCCCCCCCGGTCGAGCTCGATGCGGCTGGCCTCTGCCCGGGGAACCGAGCGGACCGCCGCCTCCACCATGGCCAGCCGATCGGCAGCGGGCGTCACGTCGCGGACCGGGGACTTCTGCCACGGGTCGTTCGCCACCACGAAGAGAACCCGGTCGAGCCCCAGCTGCTCGAGACAGGCCGAGGCCGCCGCCACGTGGCCCATGTGCGGCGGGTCGAAGGTACCGCCAAGGACGCCGAGGCGCTCGGGACGGGGCTGGACCGGCATGGGGCGCCAGCCTAGAGTCCGGCCCCGCCGTCACCCTCCGAGGGCGAGGGGACGGCCGCTGACCCCCTACGCTTAGGCGATGGCCCCGCTCGCCGCAAGGGACGCCGACGCCACCTGGCAGCCCGGGTCGTGGCGCGGGTACCCGGCCGACCAACAGCCTGCGTGGCCCGACGAGGACGCCCGCAAGCGGGTCGAGGTCCGGCTCGCCGCCCTGCCCCCCCTGGTGTTCGCGGGCGAGGCCCGGAACCTCACGGCCGCGCTGGGCGAGGTCGCCGCCGGCCGGGCCTTCCTGCTCCAGGCCGGCGACTGCGCCGAGTCCTTCGACGACTTCTCGGCGGACCAGATCCGGGACAAGTTGAAGGTCATCCTCCAGATGGCGGCGGTCCTTACCTACGCCGCCGGGGTCCCGGTGGTCAAGGTCGGCCGCATCGCCGGCCAGTTCGCCAAGCCCCGCACGAAGGCCACCGAGACGGTGGGCGAGACCGAGCTCGAGGTCTTCCGGGGCCACATGGTCAACGACGACGCGTTCGACCCCGAGGCCCGCCGGCCCGACCCCGAGCGCCTCGTCACCGCTTACCACCAATCGGCGTCGACCCTCAACCTCCTGCGGGCCTTCACCACCGGGGGGTTCGCCGACCTCAACCAGGTCCACGCCTGGAACCAGCAGTTCGTGTCCACCTCGGCCGAGGGCCGCCGCTACGAACGGATCGCCGGCGAGATCGACCGGGCCCTGCGGTTCATGGCCGCCTGCGGCATCGATCTGGCCCGGGAGGTCGGCCTGCACCAGGTCGACTTCTGGACCAGCCACGAGGCGCTCATCTTGCACTACGAGGAGGCCCTGACCCGGCGGGACTCGCTGAGCGGCAACTGGGTCGACGGCTCGGCCCACATGCTCTGGGTCGGCGAGCGGACCCGCCGCCTGGACGGGGCCCACGTCAAGTTCCTCTCGGGACTCTTGAACCCGGTGGGGGCCAAGGTCGGCCCGTCGGCCACCCCGGAGGAGCTGGTAGCCCTGTGCGAGGCGCTCGACCCCGACCGGGTCCCCGGCCGGCTCACCCTCATCACCCGGCTGGGTGCCGACCGGGTGGAGGTCCTTCTCCCGCCGCTCATCGAGGCGGTGACGGCGTCGGGCCACCCGGTGGTGTGGGCCTGCGACCCCATGCACGGGAACACCTTCGTGAGTTCGAACGGTCGCAAGACCCGGCGCTTCGAGGACCTCTGGACCGAGCTGCGCGGCTTCTTCAAGGTCCACCGCGAGATGGGGACCTGGCCCGGCGGGGTGCACGTCGAACTCACCGGTGACGACGTCACCGAGTGCCTGGGCGGAGCGGAGCGGATCTCCGAGTCGGACCTCGACCAGCGCTACACCACGACGTGCGATCCCAGGCTGAACGCCCGCCAGGCGCTCGACCTCGCCTACCGGATCACCGAGCTGCTCCGCGATCTGCCCGAGGACTGAGCTACTCGAGGTCCCCCACGAAGCGCTCCAGCTGGCGCAATGTCCGGCACTCGACCACCGCGTCGCAGTGCTGCCCGTACTCGGAGATGATCGAGTCGCCCGATCCCCAGTAGTCCTTCGGCTCGGGGTTGAGCCAGTAGAGGTGACGGGCCTTCTTGCGCAGCTCCGCCAGCACCCAATCCTCGGACGCGTGGTAGTTGTTCCGGGCGTCGCCCAGGACGAGCACGCTCGTGCGGTGGGTGATCTCCCCGCCGAAGTGGTCGAAGAAGACCCCGAGGGCATGGCCGTAGTCGGAGTGGCCGTCGACCCACACCACGTCGGCCTCGGTGTTGATCTTCTGCACCGCGTCGGCCGGGTCGTCGGCCCGTTCGAAGAACCTCGTGACCTCGTCGAGGCCGTCGACGAACACGAAGCTGCGCACCTTGGAGAACTGCGACTGGATCGCGTAGACGAGGTGCAGGGTGAACCGGGCGAACGAGGCCACCGAGCCCGAGATGTCGGCGATCACCACGATCTCGGGCTTGGCCGGGCGCGGGTGGCGGAACCGGGGCTCGACCGGCACCCCGCCGGTGGAGAGGGAGCGCCGGACCGTCGCCCGGAAGTCGAGCGGCCCGCGTCGGCGGTGCCGTCGACGCCGGGCCAACCGGACCGCCAGCTTGCGCGACAGGGGGCGCAGGGCCCGCTGGAGGGTCGCCAGCTCGTCGCGGGTCGCGTGCATGACGTCGAGGTCCTCGGGCAGGGGCTTACGGATCGACTTGGCCAGGGCCTCAGCCCCCCGGTCCTCAACCAGCCGCCGGCGGATCTCGTCCTCCACCGCCTTTTTCAGCTGGTCGATCCGACCCCGGTACTCGTCGCCCAAGAGCCGCTCGTCGAGCGTCGAGAGGTCACCGTCGTCCTGGCGCTCCCGCTTGGCCTGCCCGACCAGGCGGGCCAGGACCGCATCGAGGTCGAGGTTCCGCAGCGTCCGGTACAAGTAGTAGGTCCCCCCGACCGGCCGGCCGGGCTCGATCCCGGCGAACCGGGTGACCGCCTGGCGGGCGACGAGGCGCATGAGGGGCTGATCGCCCTGGAGCAGTGCCTGGTAGAGCAGCGCGGCGAGCTCCTCAGGGGTCATCTGGTCCATGGCCCCGCCACCCTGCTGGCCCCGCTGGTCGCCCGGCAGGCGGCTCTCGTCCCCCTGCCCGGGCGATCCCGGTCCCGGGGTCCCGTCATCGCCGGTGCCCAGCCCCCGGGCGAAGTAGATGTCGAAGGCGGTCTCGAAGGCGTGCCAGTGGCTGGCCGATTTGACCATGGTGGCCCCGAGCGCGTATTTGAGCGCTTCGCGGTCCTCGATCGGGATGTGGTGGACCGCCTCGGCGGCGTCGAGGTGCTCGGTCAGCGAGACCGGCAACCCGGCACGTCGCAGCTCCTCGACGAAGCCCGAGAGCAGGTTCAGCACCGGGTGCGCACCTCAGACGTCGCTTGCCGAGAGGAGCTCCTTGGCCGCCTTGTCGATGTCGCTCTGGTACTAGAGCAAGATGTTGAGGCTGTCCCGGGCCGTGGTGGCGTCGATGGAGGAGATCCCGAGCACCACGAGCGTGCGGGCCCAGTCGAGGGTCTCAGAGACTGACGGCAGCTTGCGCAGGTCGATGGTGCGCAGCGACCGCACGATCCGGGCCACCTGGTCGGCCAGTTCGTCGCTGATGCCCGGGACCTTGTGCCTGACGATGTCCCGCTCCCGGTCGATGTCGGGATAGTTGATGTGCAGGTACAGGCACCGCCGCTTGAGCGCCTCGGACAGCTCGCGGGTGTTGTTCGAGGTGAGGAAGACCATCGGCAGCCGGGTCGCCTGCACCGTGCCGAGCTCGGGGATCGACACCTGGTACTCGGAGAGTACTTCGAGCAGGAGCGCCTCGGTCTCGAGCTCGACCCGGTCGACCTCGTCGACCAGGAGGACCACCGGGGTGTCGGCCCGGATGGCCTCGAGCAGCGGCCGGGTGAGCAAGAAGTCCTCGGAGAAGATGTCCTCCTCCAGCTCGGCCCAGGTCGGCGAGTGGTGGTCGGGGCCCGCGCCCAGGTCGGCCTCGGCGAGCACCTGGCCGGCCTGGATCCGGAGCAGCTGCTTGCGGTAGTTCCACTCGTAGAGCGCCTTGGACTCGTCCAGACCCTCGTAGCACTGGAGCCGGATGAGCCGGCTCCCGGTCAGCTCCGCCACCGACTTGGCCAGCTGGGTCTTGCCCGTCCCAGCCGGGCCCTCCACGAGGACCGGCTTGGCCAGGCGGTCGGCCAGATAGACCACGCCGGCGATGCCCTCGTCGGCCAGGTATCCCACCCCGGCCAGCCCGTCGCGGACCGTCGGGATTGAATCGAAGCGGGCCGGGCCGATGTCGCCCAGGCCGAGCGGATCCGTGGTCGTGGTCATGTCCTTGTCTGTCCCTCTCCCCAAACGACCCACTTGGCACACGTGAGCTCGCGGAGTCCCATCGGACCGCGGGCGTGCAATTTCTGCGTTGAGATTCCGACCTCGGCCCCGAGGCCGAGCTCGCCGCCGTCGACGAACCGGGTCGAGGCGTTGATCAGCACCGCGGCCGCGTCGACCTCCCGGACGAAGCGTGTTGCGGCGCCCAGGTCCTCGGTCACGATGGCCTCGGAGTGGCCCGAGGAGAACCGGTCGATGTGCGCGATGGCGGCCCCGAGGTCCTCGACCACCGCAACCGAGAGGCACGGGCCCAGGAACTCGGTGGCGAAGTCGGCCTCGGTGGCCGACGTTGCCGAGGGCACGAGCGCCACCGTGGCGGCGTCGCCCCGGAACTCCACCCCCTCCAAGGTCCGCGCCAGCCGGGGCAGGAACTCGGCGGCGACGGCGCGGTGCACGAGCAGGCTCTCGGCGGCGTTGCAGACCCCGGGGCGCTGGGTCTTCGCGTTGAGCACGATGTCGAGCGCCATCTCGAGGTCGGCGGCGGCGTCCACGTAGACGTGGCAGTTGCCGTCGCCGTCGAGCACGTAGGGGACGGTGGCGTGCTCGAGCATGAGCTCGATCAGCTGGCGCCCGCCCCGGGGGATGAGACAGTCGATCACCCCGCGCAGCCTCATGAACTGCAGGGCGGTGTCGTGGCTCGTGTCCTCGACCAGGAGCACGGCGTCGGGGGGCAGGCCGACCTTGTCCAGCGCCTCCCGGAGCACGGCCACGATCGCCTGATTCGACCGCAGAGCCGAGGACGATCCCCGGAGGAAGGCCACGTTGCCGGCCTTGAGGCACAGCCCGGCGGCGTCGCTTGTGACGTTGGGGCGGTTCTCGTAGATGACCCCCACCACCCCGAGCGGCACCCGGACCCGCTGGACCCGGAGCCCGTTGGGGCGGACCCAGCCGTCGACCACCTCCCCGACCGGGTCGGGCAGAGCCGCCACCTGGCGCAGGCCGACCACCATCCCCTCCACCCGGGCGGCGTCGAGGGCCAGCCGGTCGAGGGCGCTCGGAGCGAGCCCGGCCCCACGGGCGGCCGCCTGGTCGGCGAGGTTGGCCTCGATGAGCTTCCCCGACCGGGCGATGAGCAGCTCCGCCGCCAGGCCCAACGCCTGATCGCGGGCGGCGGAGGACGATGCAGAGATCGATTTCACCGCGGCCCGGGCTCGGACTCCCAAGCTCGCGAGCTCGGCGGCCATCGCCCGATCATACTTCGGGCCAAGCGGGACCTCCCGTGGGGACGGCCCGGTCAGGCCGGCCCGGGAGCGCCGTGGAGGCTCCGCCAGACCTTCTCGGGGCTAAAGGGCGGGTCGAGGTGCCGCACCCCGAAGGGCGCCAGGGCGTCGACCACCGCATTCCAGAGGGCCGCGACCGAGCCGGTGGTCCCCGACTCCCCGATCCCCTTGGCCCCGAGGGGGTTGTTGGGCGAGGGCGTGACGGTGTGGGCGGTCCGGAACCCGGGGAGGTCGGCCGCCGAGGGGACTAGGTAATCAGCCAGGTTCGTGGTGAGCGGGGTGCCCCGATCGTCGTAGCGGACCTCCTCGAAGAGGATCTGGGCGATCCCCTGGGCCAGGCCGCCGTGGACCTGGCCCGTGGCCAGCAGGGGGTTGATCACCACGCCGCAGTCGTCCACCGCCACCAGGTCCCGGAGTCGCACCATGCCGGTCTCCCGGTCCACGACCACCACCGCCACGTGGCAGCCGAAGGGAAACGAGCCGGCCGACTCGAAGTCGAGCTGGTGGGCGAGGGCGGCCCCGCGGCGCCGCGCCTCGGCCCCCAGCCGAGACCAGGACACCGTGGAGGTCGGTACGCCCGCCACCCCGAGGCCCTCGGGTCCGACCACGATGTCGTCGGGAGCGGCCTCGAGCAGCTCCGCCGTCAGCTGCCTCGCCTGGAGGAGGACCTCCGATGCCGCCTCGTGGACGGCCGAGCCGGCCAACTGGAGCGAACGCGAGCCGAAGGTGCCCACCCCGTGGTCCACGCGGGCCGTGTCGGAGTGGACCACCCGGATCGACTCGAGGGGCACGCCGAGCACCGAGGCGGCGATCTGGGCCCAGGTGGTCTCGTGCCCCTGGCCGTGCGGCACGCTGCCGGTCACGACGGTCACCGTCCCGTCGTCCTCGACCGTGACCGAGCCGAACTCCCCGCCCCGCCCCGAGGTCTCCACATAGCAGGCCACCCCGACGCCGAGCAGGTCCTCCCCGGAGGCGAGCCGCCGAGCCTGTTCCGCCCGGAGCTGCTCGTAGCCGGCCATCTCGAGCGCCTTGTCCAGGGCGCCCTCGTAGTTGCCGCTGTCGTAGACGGCACCGGTGGCCGTGGTGAACGGGAAGTCCCCGGGTGCCGGGAAGTTCCGGCGACGCAGCTCGACCGGGTCCATGCCGATCGCCGCGGCGGCCATGTCGACTGCCCGCTCGACCAGCGCCGCCGCCTCCGGCCGTCCTGCGCCGCGGTAGGGGCCGGTCGGGGTGGTGTTGGTCACCACCGTGACCGCCGAGAAGTCGTGCTTGGGCCACCGGTAGATCCCGGCCGACATAAGCCGGGTCACGAGCGGCATGAAGGTGCCGCGCAGCGCGTAGGCGCCGACGTCGCCCCAGGCCCGGACCCGGAGGCCGGCCAGTTGACCCTGGGCGGTGACGCCGACCTCGACATCTTGGACCATGCCCCGACCGTGGGTCATGTTCACCAGGTTCTCCGAACGCGACTCGATCCAGCGGACCGGCCGGCCGACCCGCTTGGCCAGCACCGCGGCCACCAGCGCGTCGGAGTACACGCCCCCCTTGGCCCCGAAGCCGCCGCCGACCCAGGGGGCCCGCACCCGCACCGCCGACCGCTCGAGGCCGAGGGTCCGGGCCACCTCCCCTTGGACCCCGAACACGCTCTGGGTCGACACCCACACCTCGACCGAGCCGTCCTGGTGCGGGATCACCAGGATGCCGTTGGGCTCCATGGTGACCGGGGCAACCCGGTTGTGGCGGAGACGGGCGCTGGCCACGGCGTCGGCGTCGGCGAAGAAGTCCTCGTCGATCGGGTGGTGGCTGCCGCCGACCACGTTGGTGCCGTGACCCACGAAGAGGAGCGGAGCGCCCTCGACCGCCGCCTCCAGGGGGTCCACCACCACCGGGATCGGCTCGATGTCTACCTCGACCCGCTCCGCCGCGTCCTGTCCCTGCGCCAGCGTCTCGGCCAGGACCACCGCCACCGACTCGCCGACGAAACGGACCCGGTCCTCGGCCAACAGGGGCCGGACCAGCGCCGGGTCGGCGCCCATCGGCGGCGCCGCCAGGTCGGCCACCGTCCACACCGAGTGGACGCCGGGGCTCTCGGCGGCCCCGGCCGTCCGGACCGAGCGCAGGACCCCGTGGGCGACGGGCGAGCGGACGAAGACGCACTCGAGCGCCCCGGGGGCCGCCAGGTCGGCGACGAACCGGGCTGACCCGGTGAGCAGCTCGGGGTCCTCGGAGCGGCGGATCTCGTGGCCGAGCACGGTCACCGTGGTCTCAGCCGAACCGAAGGCAGCGTCGGTCACGGGGTCGTCGGCGGGCTGGGGGGTGATGGCCGAGACGCCACCGGAGCGCCCCGCGGTCGGACGGACCCGCTCACCGGCCACCGCCGAGGCGGGACGCCAACCAGGCCAGGAGGTCGGCGGTCACCTCGGCGCGGTTGGTCTCGTTGAACACCTCATGGCGTCCACCCGGGTATGCGACGAGGGTGACGTCGGCGAGGCCGCCAGCCCGGTAGGCGTCGGCGAGCCGACGCCCGCCCTCCTCGCCCCCGACCGGGTCGTCGGTGCCGTTCAAGATCAAGACCGGGAGCGAGGGCGGGACGGTCTCGTCGGTCCCCTCCTCCAGGTACGAGCGGCGGGGGTCGGCGGGCCGGACGGTCAGGCGCTCGAAGCCGCACCACGGGTCGGCCTCGTACGCCGCGACCTCGGCCGGGTCCCTGCTCAACCAGTCGTAGCGCCCCGAAGAGACCCCGGCCGCCCCTCGGGTCTCGCCAGGCCGGCGCCTGGTGGTCCCGGTCAACACAAGCGCGTCGTAGCGGTCGCCCCACTCCCGGACGATCCGTTGGGCGAGGAACGAGCCCCACGAGTGCCCGAGCAGGCACACCTCGAGGCCTGGGTCTTCCTGTCCGAGCTGCGAGGTCACCTCGAGTGCCGCGGCCACCACCCCTTCCATCCCCCGGGCGCCGAGGTCGCCGAGGCCCCCGCTCCGGGCACCGGTCTCGCCGTGACCGAGGTGGTCGTCGGCCCACACTACGTAGCCGGCGTCGCAGAGCTCCCCGGCGAGACGTCGGTACCTGCGGCGGTGCTCGGCCCAGCCGTGGAGGATCTGCACCAACGCCCGGGGCGGGCGATCGGGCGCCCACCGGGTGCCGTACACCTCGATCCCCTCGGCACTGGTGAGCGTCCAGTCGGTCTCGTGCACCCCACGATGCCTACCACGTCGCGGCGACCGGGTCCGGACCCCGGCTCTGAAGTGCGGCCGGCTGTCAAGGGACGGATCGTCGCCGCCAGCGCCGGTCCGCCAGCGGATGGAGTCGGGGTCGAGATGGAGCGGGGGAAGGCCCCGGTTCTTGGCATTCAGTCGCCCAGGACCACCATGTCGTCGCGATGGATGACCTCCCGGGCCAGTCCGTCGGGGAGCTGGTCGGACCGGCGCCCGACCCACTCAGCGGCGCGCCCAGATGGCCAGCGCACCAGGCCCTTGGCCACCACCCGGCCATCGGTGTCCTGGACCTCGACGGCGTCGTCGGGCTCGAAGGTCCCGCGCACCTCGAGGACCCCGGCGGCGAGCAGCGACCGGCCCCCTTCGACGAGGGCGCGCCGGGCACCGTCGTCCACCACGACGGTGCCGGCCGAGGTGAGGGCGAAGGCGATCCACAGCTTCCGGGCCGGCACCACCCGGGGCCGGGCACGAAAAACCGTGCCGACCCCCGGTGTGCCGGCCAGCGCACTGGCCAGGACTCCGGGCCGGCTGGCCTCGGCGATGACCGTCTCCACCCCGGACCAGGTGGCGATCTTCGCCGCCGCCAGCTTGGAGGCCATCCCCCCGCTGCCGACCGGGCTCCCCGGACCCCGGGCCCGCAGCTCGAGCTGGTGGTCGATCTCCACCACCTCTTCGATGAGCGAAGCCTCAGCCACCTCCTTGGGGTCAGCGGTGAGCAGCCCGGCGGTGTCGGTGAGCAGCACCATCCGTTCGGCGCCGACCAGGTGGGCGACCAGCGCGGCAAGCCGGTCGTTGTCCCCGAAGCGGATCTCCTCGTCGGCGACGGCGTCGTTCTCGTTGATGACCGGCACGACCCCCAGCTCGAGCAGGTGAGCGAGCGTCTGTCGGGCGTGCAGGTACTGGCGCCGGTGAACGAAGTCGAGGGGGGCCAGGAGGACCTGGCCGGCCGTCAGGCCGTGGGCCGCCAGTTCGTCGATCCAGGTTCCGACGATCCGGGGCTGGCCCACCGCCGAGACCGCCTGGAGCACGGCCGGGTCGCTCGGTGCGGGCCAGTCGACCCCGAGGGTGGCCCAGCCGGCGGCGATCGCACCCGAGCTGACCACCACCACCAGGCGGCCCTCGGCCACCAGCGCGGCCACTTGCCCGCAGATCGAGGCGATCACCGCCCGGTTGACCGCCCCGCCTTCTTCAGTGACCGAGGACGAGCCCAGCTTGACGACCACGACCGGCTTCGACGCGGTCACGACCTCCGCCTCCGGCGCTGCCCGGTCGGCTCCTCGGCCACGGCCAGCGCGGCATCAGATCCGTCCCGGTACCAGGTAAACGAGAGTTCGCCGATCAGCACCTCGTCGCCATCACGGGCCCCGGCCCGGGACAGGGCCCGGTCGACGCCGAGCCGGCGGAGCCGACCGAGCACCACGTCGATGGCGTGGTCGTCGGTGAGGTCAGAGAGCGCGAGGGCCCGCTCGACCGCCGCGCCCACAACCTCGAACACCCCGGGCGAGCGCCGGACCGCCTCGATCCGTTCCGCCACCGGGCGGTGCACGACCACCGTGGGCTG